>JAKSBX010000238.1 GCA_022360905.1 Chromatiales bacterium | reverse complement strand
CCATGCGCTGCTGGCCGGTGAGTACAGTGGTCATATTATCTTCTCCGAGCGCTGGTATGGCTTTGACGACGGCATCTATACCGGGGCCAGATTGCTGGAGATTCTCTCACTGGATTATCGTACCAGTGCTGAGGTATTCGCAGAGTTACCTGAGAGTCTTTCAACACCTGAATATGTCGTGCGACTTGAAGAGGGACATGCAGAAACGGTTATGGAAGCCATCGATCTCATGCCGGACATTCCCAACGCCAGAATGGTGAAGATCGATGGTCTGAGGGCCGAATTTGAGCAGGGCTGGGGGCTGGTGCGAGCCTCAAACACCTCACCGGCATTGCTGTTCCGCTTTGAAGCGGAGTCAGAGGCGGAGTTGGAGAAGGTCCAGGGGATCTTCCGCGAGCTGGTCAACAAAGTCGACCCTCAACTCCAATTGCCCTTTTAATCCTGTGTAAGGTCCCGAATTATTTGGCATACTGTTAAGCTTCCTCAGAAAGTAGTCACCCTAAGATGAGTCTATCCACCGAACAGGCACAAAATGTCGCCCATGTATTAACTTCAGCCCTGCCCTATATCCAGCGTTTTAGCGGCAAAACCCTGGTCATCAAGTATGGCGGCAATGCGATGGTTGATGAGGCATTGAAAAACAGTTTCGCAATGGATGTTGTGTTGTTGAAGCTGGTGGGTGTCAATCCGGTGGTGGTGCATGGCGGTGGCCCTCAGATCGGCAACCTGCTGGAGCGATTGGGTAAGGACTCACAGTTCATTGAGGGTATGCGGGTCACCGACAGTGAGACCATGGATGTGGTGGAGATGGTGCTGGGCGGATTGGTCAACAAGGATATTGTCAGCCTAATCAACAGAGCCGGTGGGTCGGCGGTTGGGTTGACGGGTAAGGATGGCGATTTGATACATGCCAAAAAAATGGTGATCAGCCGCAGAGGGCCGGAGCTGGATGTACCGGAAATCATCGATATCGGGCATGTGGGTGAGGTTGAGAGCATCGACGTCAGTGTAGTGAATATGTTGGTACAGGGTGACTTCATTCCGGTAATTGCCCCGATCGGTATCGGAAAGGATGGCCATTCCTACAACATCAATGCCGATCTTGTGGCCGGCAAAGTGGCCGAGGTTTTACAAGCTGAAAAGTTGATCCTATTGACCAATACGCAAGGTTTGCTCGATAAGGATGGGGGGTTGCTCACCGGTCTGTCCGCCGAGCGGGTGGATGAGCTGATTGAGGATGGCACCATTCATGGTGGAATGCTGCCGAAGATCTCAACTGCCCTGGAAGCGGTTAAAGCGGGTGTTTCGACTTCTCATATTATCGATGGTCGTGTTCCCCATGCAGTACTACTCGAGCTCTTCACGGATGAGGGTGTGGGAACATTGATTCGGCGCCGCTGATGAATAAAGAGACAAAGGTTCCCCGCAGGCAGCTGATTCTCGAAGCTCTGGCACGGGAGCTTGAACAGAATCCTGGTGACCGGATTACCACAGCCTCACTTGGGCGGGCGGTTGGCGTATCAGAAGCCGCCCTTTACCGCCATTTTGCAAGTAAGGCAAAGATGTTCGAGGGTTTGATCGATTTTGCTGAAGAGAGCGTCTTTGTGCGGATCAATCAGATCCTCAAAGAGCATGCGGATACGGAGACCCGCTGTGCCCAGATACTCTATCTGCTACTGCTCTTCTCTGAACGTAACCCAGGCATAACCCGGGTATTGCTGGGTGATGCCTTGGTTGGTGAGACGGAGCGGCTGTTGTCCCGGGTGGGGCAATTTTTCGAACGCCTTGAAACCCAGCTCAAACAGATACTGAGAGAGGGCGAAATGCGGAATGAAGGTCGGCCATATGCTTTGGACAGCGCGATCTCAGCAAATATGATGACTGTTTTGGCAGAGGGTTTGATGCATCAGTATTTGCGCAGCCGCTTCAAAATATCGCCTCTACAGCATTGGCAGGCTCAGTGGCGGTTGCTGGCGTCGATACTCTTTCCGGATAATTCCGGCAGCTGATATGAAGGTGTCATCCGCCTGAGTGCATTTCACTCGAGCGGTTACTGGAGCAGCGCCTGTTGGAAACCCGCTTTTATCTGCTTAACTTCCGGTGTCTTTTCGCAGGCCATCTGCCGTGTTGGATCCTTTTTGCACTGTAGATCCATAAAGATCACCGTAGAGCCTTTTTTCGGGTCCTCGATGCGTGACATTGAGATACTGATGTCACCCTCTTTTACAGGTTCAGCAGTGATGACAATGTTTGCACCATCGATCTTTACCGCTGTAGTACTGTGCTTTTTCAGATATTGCTTGGCCAGTCTCCAGGGTTTGCTACAGGCCTTATCCGTTTGGCAGTCGAAAACGTTCTGCAGGGCGTCACTGAAACTCTCCTCCGCCTCCTCAATAGGATTGGAGCTGTCGTTGAGTTTTTTCAATTCACGAAAACGCTTCAGGTCCATGGCAAAGGATTGCCGAATGCGATTCTTATGGTGTTCCCGATCGATGATTGAACTGTAGGCATCCTGCAGGGCTTGGCGTTTTACGTTGATGTCTTTCAGCATCTTTTTCGATACCGGTTTACCACTCAACTCTCTCTGAGCCGCAAATTGTTCCATATCATCAAGGGTCGATTTAAGGCGTTTGATATTCGATTGAGTGACGCGGATATGGGTATCTACGGCCTGTAACTGACCATTGCGGGTCATTAAAATATCGTCTTCTGTGCGAAAGGTTCTCAACAGCACACGATCCAGTGCCTGCTGTTTTTCAAGCACCCGCTGCCGCTCAAGCCTGAGGCGCTCCTGCTCCTGTTCCTGCCTGAGCTCCTCATCCGTTTTCGCAGCATCCACCTTTCTAACGGTTATGCCTTGCTGATCCAGTTGAGATCTCGCCCGATGGGTCTCAGAGGGGGGCAGCTTGTCTGAGTAGTGAGTACGCCCTTCGTCATCCACCCACTTGTAGAGCTTTCCCGCATGGCAACCGAGTGACAGATTGAAACACAAGAAGATAATAATACCGAGATTTTTCAAACCCATACCCAATGAAAATTCTGACTTATCGAATATACACCAACTTCGATTATACTGCTCGACTCATCTCATAAGATAGCTGCTTTGTGGAACAGTTCACCCTTTTCATTATTTCTATTCTGGCAAACCTCTTTTCCGCCTTCTCCGGCGGAGGTGCCGGCCTGGTTCAATTGCCCGCCCTGATATTCCTTGGCTTACCCTTCGGAATCGCCCTGGCGACCCATAAAGTGGCCTCTGTGGCCCTTGGAATAGGAGCCACCATAAGGCATTTGCGGGAAGGGGGATTGGAGCGGCAATTTGTCATTTTCATGCTCAGTGCCGGATTGCCCGGGGTTATTATCGGTGCCAGTCTGATTCTGCAAATACCCGATCGGATTGCAGAAGTGGCATTGGGTATTCTAACCCTGGGTTTGAGTCTTTACTCATTCTTGAGTCCCCAATTGGGTCAGGAGTATCGGGCCACTCATAGAGACTGGAAGGGGATGTTCTACGGTGCGGTCGGGCTGTTTTTGATCGGTGTGCTGAACGGCTCACTCACCTCGGGAACCGGCCTGTTCGTAACCCTTTGGCTGGTTCGCTGGTTTGGGCTCGACTATCGGCGCGCAGTGGCGCACACCTTGGTGCTGGTCGGTGTGTTCTGGAATGGTACCGGCGCCATCACGCTGGGAATATTGGGTGAGATCTGGTGGCAGTGGCTACCGGTGTTGATTGCCGGCTCACTGATTGGCGGTTATCTCGGTGCGCATCTATCGATTGCCAAAGGTAATCGATGGATCAAACGGGGTTTTGAGACGGTAACCCTGCTGGTGGGTATCAAACTGATTCTGGGGTAGAGCAATAGGCCCTAGACCGATTAAGATGGTAAAACCGCAAATGAACGCAAAATGCCGCAGAGAATTTTAGCGATAAAGCTTTTTGCGTTGATTCGCGGTGATTAGTGTTTATTTGCGGCTAAATTTATAGCGGATCAAAAAAGAGGTGGTGCTAGTGTAAGTAAGTTAAGCACCATTTTCCCTAGACCCCATAGGTTTGGCGATAGGCCTGAATACGCTGCAGATCCGTTGCGGAATCCTCTTTCTGTTGCAGATACTCGATCAGCTGCTCCAGTCTGACGATGGCGCTGACCGGCAGACCGTAGTCAGCTTCGACCTCCTGGATGGCTGATCGCTCACCCTGTCCTCTCTCCTGTCTGTCCAAGGCAATCACCACGCCGGCCGGAGTGGCCTGCTCATGCTTGATGATCTCCACAGATTCACGCACCGAGGTGCCTGCAGAGATCACGTCATCGATGATCATGATTCTGCCTTCCAGTGGATGGCCGACGATGACACCCCCTTCACCGTGATCCTTAGCCTCTTTGCGGTTGAACGCATAGGGCAGATCCAGGCCATGCTGATCGTATAGGGCGGCGGCCGTCACGGCGGCCAGGGGGATACCTTTGTAGGCTGGTCCGTAAAGTACGTCGAATTCAATCCCGGAATCAACGATGGCTTGCGCGTAGTAGCGTCCCAGTCTTGCCAGACTGGCACCGGTGTTGAACAGACCCGCATTGAAAAAATAGGGGCTGACACGACCGGATTTGAGCGTGAACTCACCAAATCGCAGCACCTCGACATCGAGTGCGAAGTCAAGAAATTCCCGTTGATAATCCTGCATGATTGAATACCTGTTTTGAGCGAGGTGCGCATTGTAACCCATTCTTAATTCTCTAATCAGGGGTTGCCCCGATTTTCTCAAAATCGTCTCTTGCTATGAGACACTGCCCGGGTAGCAGCCTATAATGGCTGATCTTTTCACGAAATAGAGGTATCTGTGCTGACCGCCGGCAAATTATCCGATTGGCGCCAAACGCTCTCCATCTATTGGCAGCCGGGTGTACGGAATATGCTTTTTCTCGGTTTCTCGGCCGGATTACCCCTGCTGCTGGTTTTCGGGACCCTCTCTTTCTGGCTGCGTGAGGCGGGGATCGCCCGTTCAACCATCGGTTTTCTCAGCTGGGTGGCGCTGGCCTATGGGTTCAAATGGGTTTGGGCGCCGCTTGTGGATCGTATGCAACTCCCCTGGTTGACCCGGCGTTTGGGACGTCGTAGAAGCTGGATGCTGTTTGCCCAGGCATTGGTGATTCTGGGGCTCTGTGGTCTGGCGTTTTCCGACCCGCTGCAGGGTATAAAATCTTTCGCCCTGCTGGCCCTGTTGGTCGCTTTCGCTTCGGCCACTCAGGATATCGCTATCGATGCCTATCGTATCGAGTCTGCGGAGGTGAAACTGCAGGGGTATATGGCCGCCAACTATATGATCGGCTATCGATTGGCGATGATCGTCAGTGGCGGTGGTGCCTTAGGGATTGCCGAGTGGATCGCTCCTACGGAGAACGGCTATCAGTTGATCGCCTGGACCTTTGCCTATCTCAGCATGGCGGGGCTGATGTTGATCGGGGTTGTCACTGTGTTACTGATCTCAGAACCCGATGTGCAGCTTGATCAGGAGACCCTGGCCCAGGAGGCCAGAGCGGAGCAGGTCATAGAGCGACAGTTGTGGATACCTGGCAGGCTACGGCGATTCATGGAGTGGTTTTTTGATGCGGCAATCAGCCCGTTTATCGACTTTGTCAGACGCTATCGATGGCAGGCGGTATTGATACTGGCACTGATTGCAACCTATCGGATCTCAGATGTGGTACTTGGGGTGATCGCCAGCGTTTTTTATGTGGATCTGGGCTTCAGCAAGGGTGAGGTTGGGTTGATCGTCGGTGTGTTTGGGGTGGCTATGACTTTGATTGGTGCGGTCGTTGGCGGGATGATGGTCGCCCGTTTCAGTGTCTTGCGGATTCTACTGCTGGGTGGCGTTCTGGCAGCTGCCACCAATCTGCTGTTTGCCTGGATGGCCAGTGTGGGGCATAACGTGGTTTTTCTGACCCTGGTAATCTCTGCGGACAATTTGAGTGCCGGTCTGGCAACGGCCGCTTTTGTTGCCTATCTATCGAGCCTGACCAACGTCTCCTATTCCGCGACCCAATATGCTCTGTTCAGTTCAGTGATGCTGCTGTTGCCGAAATTTATCGGTGGTTTCTCGGGTCTCATGGTAGACAACATTGGCTATACGTCATTCTTCATGATTACCGCATCGATGGGTATCCCGGTAATCGTACTGATCCTGTTGGCTATGCGATACTTGCCGGCGGTCGGTGTGAAACCGAGTGAGTCGACGGCTTGAGGTGGAGCGGGATGTGGATTTGATCAGATTCTATGGTTGTGGCCGGTGTTTTGCAGGAGTGAGCTGAATGGTTGAACAGGGCAGTTATCTGGCCGCCTTTGTTGTCGGGTTACTGGGAGGTGCCCACTGTGCCGGTATGTGCGGTGGTATTGTCGGTGCTTTAACCTTCGGACTACCCGAGCCGATCCGCAACCGGCTTGGGCAGACCCTGCCCTACCAGCTGGGTTATAACCTGGGACGCATTACCAGCTATGTGATCGCCGGTGCGGTGATGGGTGGCCTGGGTGTGTTGCTGGCACAACTGGTGCCTGTCTACGCCGCACAGCAGATACTGTTGGTGATCGCTTCCCTGTTTATGATCCTGCTCGGGCTCTATCTGGGAGGATGGTGGTTGGGGCTGTCCAGAATTGAGCACCTCGGTAGCCGGTTGTGGAAAAGCATCGAGCCCTTTGCACGCAAGCTTTTACCGGTCAAAACACCCGCCCAGGCTTGGGTGTTGGGCTTGGTATGGGGTTGGATCCCCTGTGGTCTGGTCTACAGCATGTTGATCTGGACCGTTTCTGCCGGTGGGGTGGTGCAGGGTGCTGGACTGATGCTGGCGTTTGGTCTGGGTACCTTGCCAAACCTGTTTGCCATGGGCATGGTGGCCGGATCTTTGGCCAGGTGGTTCAAGGATATTCGAATCAGGCGTGTGGCTGGGTTGATGGTAATCCTGTTCGGCCTGGTCATGCTCTATCGCGCATTTTGAAGACTGCTCCGAATCGATGGTTCGTTGTGCTTAAAAAGCTTTCAGGACTGTTTGTTCAGTCCTGAAAGCAGTTTGATCAACGGAGCCGATTCGTTTACTTACGTTAGTCGATATAGAAATCCTGGCTCAACTTGGCAGTGTAGAAACGTTTCTCACCCCTGGGTTGTACTTTGATCTCGAAATTCAGTGTCTCCTGATCAGCGATTCGAAATTCACCGATGTAGTATACCGCATCGCCTTCAATAACCTTGCGCATTGGAATGCTGATGAGCTGACCGCGAATATTGTTCGCTTTGGCCATTACCACGGCTTCTGAGGAAGTACCGGTGGTTCCTTTTACAGACTTGATGATGCTGACGTTCAGCATGCCTCTGTATTTGCTGCGCTGAATACCGTATTGGCGGGCAACGGCGGGTTCCAGCGAAGCACTGGGGATTGCATTGTGGTGAATGGTAAATCCTGGAATGGCTGTACTGTTTTCAGCCAAGACAGGGAAGGCGAGCATTGATAAAAGTAACAGTCTGGCTAAAAGGTTGAATACGGACATATAAACTCCTCCATCTGTGCCGGCCTGATTGGCCGGTCTAGGTTGTGATAGCCCTTAAGTAAGGTTGATGCTTTTCTGCCGGTATAAAGTGGATACGTGATCTGCGGTTAGGCAGATTCATCCTCCACTGGGTTCAGGGCATGAAAAACAGTTTAGACGATCAGGACCGGAGGGTGAAGTGATACAGGGCATACCCATTGGGCATGAATGGGGGAGACACTGCCTGAATACTGAAATGATAACCGGCATCCAATAACGGTATCCCTCGCAAAGCGATGCGGATATTGGACGCCTGTTAACAGGCTCTGCCGGTTCAGTTCTGTTTACCCGACGTTCTGTTTGACCAGGGTTGGCTTCTGTCGCTGAGCATGGTGCAGGGGTCGGCTATTGCTCAGTCGGTTCGACATATTGCGTAGCGCGGTCAGCTGTCTGGCGAGCTCGGTATACTGCTCCTGGAGTTCCAGGATTCGATATTGCAGGGTGTTGCGGGACTGGCCGATCTTCTGCAGGTTGGTCAAACGTTTCTCCATCATCTCCTTATGATCTTTGATCTGGATAACCAGCGGTTCCAATGTGGATCCCAACCATTGATTGATCTCTTCGTCGGCTCGCTTGAAGATGTCGTGAGCTCGTTTAACCAGTGCTGAGAAGAACCTTTTAACCACGAAGTTCTGCTCCATCATGGCCGTTACCGGGCTGTTTCTGAAGATTTCAGCTTCCTGGTGCAACAGTTCCAGCTCAACACGATATTTCACAATCGAGAACATTTTCGGTTGCACTACAGCAAAGCCGTGCTCATTCTGAAACTTGCGATAGATGGCACGAATCAGTTTGCGGGTCTGCTCACTCTGATTGACAACCTTGAGCATGGTGCGGCGGGTCTCATCGAAGAGGCTCTTCATCGAGCTCTTCATGCCGCTGGTTGTCCAACTGTTTGACATATCTTTGCGGGATTTTTCGATCGTGCCTTCCAGTGCTTCGAGACTGAGAATCTCAGCCAGCAGATTGGCCTGCTGTTTCAGTTGCTTTCTGCTTTGCTGGAAGGTATCCACATCCCGTAGGTATTGCGCTTGCTCACTGCGGGTTTTTTCCATCAGGTTGGTGATGACGTCATCACTTTTGTCGCTGAGCTCTTCGAGCTCCTCAAGCTGATACTTGGTGTCATTGAGCTTGCCGGAGAGCATGCTGCGGCTGTTGTCCAGCATCTGACCCACATCGGCACTGACGGTATCGAGAATGATCTGCTGTTTGATATTCAGAACGTCCTGGCCGAGATAGTTTTCCAGGTCGAGCAGGGCGCTTTTCTCAAGCAGCTGTTTCTCACCTTTGATTTTTGCCAGCAGCCCCTTTTGCGCAGAGATCGGGAAGACCACTTTCGGTTCAACGCCCAACAATTCAGCCGTATTGGTCTGCTGGTTGCGGATCGCCTCATGAATATCCTCATGCTCTCTGAGATCATCCCACAGGGTATCGATTTTGTTCAGCACGACCATCAGACCGCGTTGACGACCGCTCTGGAATCCTTTGATATGGTGTTGCCAGATCTCCATGTCGCTACGGGTGACGCCCGTGTCTGCGCCAAGTACAAACAGCACGGCCTGTGCCGCGGGCAACATGTTGAGGGTCAGTTCAGGCTCTGTGCCCAGTGCATTGAGGCCAGGGGTATCGAGGATGGTCAGGCCTTTCTTCAGCATCGGGTTAGGGAAGCTGATTTGTGCATGACGCCATTTTGGGATCTCAACGGTTTCTGGTGGTTCGTTCTGGTGGGGATGTAGGTCCGGGCTATAGAGACCGAGATGCTTGGCCTCTTCCAGGGTGACCTCTTTGGTCTGTACCACCTCGCTCAGTGCAGCCTGCATCTGCTCCACAGAGTCGGTCTCCAGCGGGTAGTGAACCCACTGTTTGGTGTCGTGTCTGAGTTGGGACAGGGTGTTGTCCTGCAGACGGGTTTCGATGGGCAGCAGACGGACATAGGCCTCATCCCGCTCGTCATCATAAAAGATCTCGGTAGGACACATGGTGGTGCGACCGGCATCTGACGGCAGCAACCGACGACCGTAATCGGCAAAAAATATGGCGTTGATCAGCTCAGTCTTACCGCGGGAGAACTCTGCAACGAAGGCAATGGTCAGCTTGTCGCTTCTCAGGGTGCCGAGGGTATGGTTGATGCGCTGCTGGATATCCTCGCTGGACAAGCCGTTCTCTTCCAGCCAGGGACCATACTCCTCAATGGTGTTGATAATGTCCTTTTTCCACTGCTCGTAAGCTTGTAACTGTTCTTGAAATCTTACTTTTTCCATGCACTAGCCCCAGTCTCACGTTAGCTGGATAGGGCGGTACTCCACCCGGATCAGCTGTAGGAATAATAATACTAGAGGAACAAGCCAGGTGCTATAGCCCCAGTCTCACTTCTCAATTCCTATCGGCAGACGCCCTGGGGACTTTAGTTTCAGGCACTTACTGCGGGAATTTGCCCCGGAGAGCAGTTCGATTCTGCTGCGCGGCAGGTCGAAGGCCTTGGCGATGAACTTCAACAGCCGGTCGTTAGCCTTTCCGTCCACCGGTGGGGCGCTAATCGATACTTTGTACTGATTATCGCCGTAGGGGCCGATAAACTGCTCCTTGGACGCCTTAGGCTGAATCCGCAGGCGCAGAATCAGATCATTCTGCTGCCATTGGTACCAGCTCATTGAATGAGGCTGGCGGTAATCTGCTGGAGTGGCGGGATGAGAAGCATTTTGAGCAGTACCAGGCCGATCATCACCAGCATTGGCGAGAGGTCGAGGCCACCGACCGGTGGCAAAAGCTTCTGCGCAGGCCGCATAACCGGCCCTGTGAGGCTGTAGAGCAGGCTAACCGCCGGATTGTAGTTACCAGGACTGACCCAGCTGAGGATTACCTGGATCAGCACGGCAAACAGAAAGATGTTGATGGTGAGTTCGGCCAGCTCGGGGATTGCCAGTAACAGGGGGGCCAGCAGGCCTGCGCTTTTACCGGTAATCATAATGACAATAAACAGTTCCACGGCTTTCAGTGCCCAGGCCAGGATCAGGGATGAGAGATCGATGCCGCCGAACCCGGGGATCACCCGGCGCAGGATCTTCAATGGTGGATTGGTCACTTTGACCAGGAACTGAGAGATCGGGTTGTAGAAGTCTGCTCTCACGATCTGCAGCAGGAATCGCAGTAGAACGGCAAGGATATACAGACCGAACAGGGTCTGAACCAGGAACACCATGGGGTTTGTGAGATAACTGCTACCCATTATCTTTATGTCCTAATAGATCGGAGAGTTCTCGGGAGCGTTCTGCCGCACCCTGCAGTGCATCGTTAAACAGGGTGCGCAATCCCCCTGCCTCGAGGATTCCCAACGCCCGCTCAGTCGTGCCCCCGGGAGAGGTCACTTTCTGCCTCAACAGAGCCGGGGAGTCGCTGCTTTCGATCGCCATGCGGGCTGCACCCAACGCGGTTTGCAGGGTCATCAGTCTGGCGCTCTCCTGATCCAGCCCCAGGGCTTTGGCCGACTCTTCCATTGCCTCCATGACCAGAAAGAAGTAGGCAGGACCACTGCCGGAAACGGCGGTAATGGCATCGATTAGAGACTCATCCTCCACCCAGCGGGTCATCCCCACAGCTCGCAGAATGCTCTCTGCCTGATTGCGCTGATTCTCGTTCACTGTCGGTCCTGCATAGAGTCCGGTGGCGCCGGACTGAATCATCGCTGGAGTGTTGGGCATACTGCGTACCAGCGACAGGTCTGCGCCGAGCCAATCAGCCAATGCGCCAGCTGTGATGCCAGCTGCAATCGAGATCACCAGTGGTTTGTTTTGTTGCAGTGCCGGGGCTAAATTCCGGGCCACAGACTCCATGATCTGGGGTTTGACGGCCAATACAACGATTTCAGCCTGCGCCACCGCCAGGTTGTTGTCCGGTTCGGTCGCAACGCCGTATCGGGCGGCCAGTTGACTCAGTTTGTCCAGATCCGGATCGCTGACGGTGATTGCCTGGTTCTCATATTCGTCGGCGATCAGGCCTCCGATCAAGCTGGTTGCCATGTTGCCGCCACCGATGAATGTAATTTTATCGCTTTTCATACTGCGGTTCTGATTGTATGGGTATTGTTCAGGTGCCCAGTGTGGCTTCTCTCGTCGCCAATTACTATTCAGACACCCCGTTAGTTATAGTTTCGGGGACCAAAAATTGCGGTGCCAATTCTGACGATGGTCGATCCCTCGCATATCGCATCCTCCAGATCGTCAGACATTCCCATGGATAGGGTGTTCAGGGGATTATCCGCTGTCTTCAGCTGGTCACGCAATGTGTTCAGCAGCTTTAGTGACTGTTTGGGGTCCTCACTCTCAGCAACAGGTGCCGGTATGGTCATCAATCCCCTGACACGGATCCCTTCCAGCTGTTGGTAGTCTGGTAACAATTGTGCCAGCTCTTGGGGTGTGTGTCCGTCCTTACTCGCCTCGCCGCTGGTATTTACCTGCAGGCAGATATTCAGGGGGGGCATTCCCTCCGGGCGCTGCTGACTGAGTCGAGTGGCATGTTTCAGGCTGGCTACGCTGTGTACCCAGTCGAAGTGTTCGGCAATCGGCCTGGTTTTATTGCTCTGGATCCGGCCGATAAAGTGCCAGGATAGGTTGAGATCGGCCAGTTGGTCGATTTTGCCTATTGCCTCCTGCAGATAGTTTTCACCAAACATCCTCTGACCCAGCGAGGCCAGTGCGCGGATCTCCTCACTGCTGCGGGTCTTGCTGACGGCCAGCAGCTCTACAGAGCCGGCTTTCCGCTGGCAGGCCACGGTTGCCAGCTTGATACGCTGCTGCACAGCCTGGTAGCGTTGTTGCAGCTGATCGGGATTTGATACGGTGTTGTCTGTCACGT
>JAKSBX010000110.1 GCA_022360905.1 Chromatiales bacterium | reverse complement strand
TCTCCCACAAAAGAAGCTTGGAAAGCCCGCCATTATAGACGATTCTGCCCCAGATCAAATCCATTCGGCCGGAATTTTATCGATCTGGTAGGAATGACACTTAAACTTAAGAGAACAAACCGCTAATGAACGCCAATCACCGCGAATCTTCGCTAATAGTCTCCTCTGTGTGAGAGTATTTGCGGCATTTTGCGGTGACTGGCGTTCATTGGCGGTTACAATCTTAGGGTGGCCCAACTTCTTCGGGCGTAAATGACTTAAGTAAGTGCCATTAGGATCTGGCAGGACAATTCTTAATCCGTAGACTAAGTATGTCTTGTTAGCAGCGACTGGACAGGCAGCTTTTGAAATCTGCAGTCAATCCATTGGTTGCATGGCGTCTCTGCAGCAGGCGGGGGGACAGACTGGCCCGGTTCAAAGAGAACCGGGCCAGGATCGGTAACAATCAGTTTTTAGACTTATCGACGATCTTTTTGATCCAGGGCATCATGCCACGCAGGCGCTCACCCACCTGCTCGATCGGGTGCTCTTCGTTGAGTCTACGATAGGCGGTCATTGAGGGGTAACCCAAGGCGCCTTCGGAGACGAAGTTTTTGGCATATTCACCGGTCTGGATGTTGTGCAGCGCTTCTCTCATCGCCCAGCGGCTCTCGTCATTGATCACCTTGGGGCCGGTCACATACTCACCATACTCCGCATTGTTGGAGATGGAGTAGTTCATGTTGGCGATACCGCCTTCGTACATCAGGTCGACGATCAGCTTCAGCTCATGCAGACACTCGAAGTAGGCCATTTCCGGGGCGTAACCGGCCTCGGTCAGGGTTTCGAAGCCGGCCTTCACCAACTCGACCGCACCGCCGCAGAGTACCGCCTGCTCACCGAACAGATCGGTTTCGGTCTCATCCTTGAAAGTGGTCTCGATAATACCGGTACGACCACCACCGATGGCGGAAGCGTAGGAGAGTGCGGTATCCATCGCGGTGCCGGTGGCATCCTGATAGACCGCTACCAGATCCGGGATGCCGCCGCCTTTGACGTACTCACTGCGAACCGTGTGTCCTGGCGCTTTCGGCGCGATCATGATCACATCCAGATCCTCACGGGGAACGATCTGGTTGTAGTGGATGGCGAAGCCATGGGCAAAGGCCAGTGCCGCAGAATCCTTGATGTTGGGCTCGATCTGGTTGCGATAGAGGTCAGCCTGGAACTCATCGGGGGCCAGGATCATAACGATATCCGCAGCCGCTACCGCCTCTTCGATCGATTTTACGGTCAGACCCGCATTGCCGGCCTTGATCGCCGAAGGAGAGCCTTCACGCAGACCAACGATGACATTGACACCGGAATCCTGCAGATTGTTGGCATGGGCGTGCCCCTGAGAACCGTAACCGATGATGGAGACTGTTTTTCCCTTGATGATATTGAGATCACAGTCTTTGTCGTAATAAACATTGATAGCCATGTTGTTTCCTTCGGAAAAAATTTCAAATTAATAGGGTTAGATTTTTAACGGGCCGATTGCGCCAGGATCCATCATTTACCGGTAGGCTGCCGGTCGATCATCCCGGACCAGCAACAGCTTACCCCAACGCAGATCGATCCGTTTACAGACTCAAGCCTTTCGGACCACGACCGATGCCGGATGGGCCGGTACGTACCACTTCGATAATCAGTTCATCGTTCACCGCTTCGATGAAGGCATTAAGTTTACTGGCCGCACCGGTCAGTTCAACGGTGTAGCTGGTATCGGTGACATCGATGATCTTGCCACGGAAGATGTCGACCAGCCGTTTGATCTCCTCCCGTTGGGTGCGCTCAGCACGCAGTTTGATCATCATCATCTCCCGCTCAATGTGACCGCCTTCGGTGAGATCAACCAGCTTCACCACATCCACCAGCTTGTTCAGCTGTTTGGTGATCTGCTCGATGATCTCATCACTGCCGCTGGTGACCAGGGTCATGCGCGACAGACTCAGATCCTCAGTCGGCGCCACGGTGAGGGATTCGATATTGTAACCCCGGGCGGTAAACAGATTGGCCACCCGCGCCAGTGCACCGGACTCGTTCTCCATCAGAATAGATATGATATGCCTCATCAGACCAACTCACTCCCAGGTGACAGATCCATCTCGTGGTGCCCCTTCCCCGCCGCAATCATCGGGTAGACATTCTCCGACGGGTCAACCACCACATCCAGGAACACCAGACGGTCTTTATGGGAGAAGGCCTCTTTCATGGCCCCTTCCAGATCCTCCGACTTCTCGACACGCATGCCGATATGCCCATAGGACTCGGTCAGCTTGACGAAGTCCGGCGTCACGCTCATTCCCGACTGGGAGTAGCGGCTGTCGTAGAAAAACTCCTGCCACTGACGAACCATACCCATGTAGCCATTGTTCAGCAGAATGATCTTGATCGGCAGATCGTACTGCAGACAGGTGGCGAGCTCCTGGATACACATCTGAATACTCGATTCACCGGTAACCACCGCCACATCCGCCTTGGGATGGGCCATCTGCACACCGATCGCCGCAGGCAGACCGAAGCCCATGGTGCCCAGACCACCGGAGTTGATCCAGCGACGAGGCTTGTCGAAGCGATAGAACTGAGCCGCGAACATCTGGTGCTGACCCACATCGGAGGTCACATAGGCATCGCCCTTGGTCACCTTGTGCAACATCTCAACCGCCTGCTGGGGCTTGATCAGCTCACTCTTTTTGTCGTACTTCATGCAATCCATGGCACGCCATTTGTCGATCTGCTTCCACCACTTTTTCAGTGCCTGCTGTTTCGGCTTCTTGTCGCTCTCATTGACCACCTTGAGCATATCCTTCAGCACCTGCTTGACCGGTCCGACGATCGGTACATCGACCCGCACGTTCTTGGAGATGGATGAGGGGTCAATGTCCACATGGATGATCGTCGCATCGGGACAGAACTGCTTGACGTGTCCGGTGACCCGGTCATCGAAGCGGGCACCGACTGCGATCAGCACATCGGTCTCATGCATCGCCATGTTGGCCTCATAGGTACCATGCATCCCCAGCATGCCGAGAAAGTTCTTGCCGCTGCCCGGGTAGGCGCCCAGTCCCATCAGGGTCTGGGTTATCGGGAATCCGAGGGTATCCACCAGGTCGGTGAGAGGTTTGGCTGCATCGTCCAGCACCACACCGCCACCGGTATAGAAGACCGGGCGTTCCGCTTCCATCAGAATCTTGACCGCCTTCTTGATCTGTCCCAGATGCCCCTTCACCACCGGATTGTAGGAACGCATCTTCACTTTGTTCGGATAGTGGTAGGGGATCTTGATGCCGGGATCGGTAATATCCTTGGGGATATCGATGACTACCGGACCAGGCCGCCCGGTGGTGGCGATATAGAAAGCCTTTTTAATGGTATCAGCCAGATCCTCCAGCCGCTTGACCAGAAAATTGTGCTTCACGCAGGGGCGGGTGATACCAACCGTATCAACCTCCTGAAAGGCATCGCTGCCGATCACCGGTGTCGGCACCTGTCCGGTCAGCACCACCATTGGAATGGAATCCATGAAGGCAGTGGCAACACCCGTCACCACGTTGGTGGCTCCCGGGCCTGAGGTTACCAGTACCACTCCGGGTTTGCCGGTGGCACGGGCATAGCCGTCCGCGGCGTGTCCGGCCGCCTGTTCATGACGTACCAGGATATGCTTCAGCTCTTTCTGTTTGAACAACGCATCGTAGATATGCAGCACGGCCCCGCCAGGGTATCCGAAAACATGCTCTACGCCTTCATCTTTCAAACATTGAACGATGATCTCGCCACCGCTTAGTTCCACGTGATGCCTCCAGTTGCGCCGATTTGTCTGTCGTGCGCAAAAACAATATCGAAACAGTGCAAAATACTAATACTCCACTAACAGGTCAAGCGGATATACCCCTGCCATGCTGTGATTTCAGCGATTGCGGCTTGCCATCAGCCGCCTATGCCCCATAATATCAACCAAACTTGCAACCGGATTGACAGGGAACCCGCAGTGCAATCAAAAATCCTCCTCACCGTTCTGTTACTGATTTCAACCGCAATATCCGCAGAAACCTATCGCTGGGTGAATGAAGATGGTGTTGTCACCTATTCTCAAACACCACCCCCGGAGGGTGAATCTGAAGTGGTCAAGACCTACAGCACCCCCTCCAGCGATGCAGCGGCCGCCAAACAACGTCTGCAGAAACTGCGACAGGATCTGGCAGACCGGGAAGAGGACAGAGCCCTGAAAAAGGCCGAAAGTCAGGAAAACAAAAAGAACCGTAAGATCCGCGAGGATAACTGCAAGGCGGCCAGATCAAATCTGCAGACCTTGAAGAGCCTGGGTAACCGCTTATACAAATCTGGTGACGAGTATCTGCGTCTCTCGGATGAGCAGAAGCAGGAGCGGATCCAAGAAGCACAACAACAGATCGAAGAGTATTGTAAATAGACCAATATGCCACTACTCAGAATCACCACCAATCAAACCGTCGATGATGAGCAGTTGAAGGAACTGCTGAAAATCGCCTCTGCAACGGTCGCCGAGATGCTGGGTAAGCCGGAGCGCTATGTGATGGTCGATTTCGTTCACAATCCTCACATGATCTTCAGCGGTACCAGTGCCACCACCGCCTACCTGGAACTGAAAAGCATCGGACTTCCCGGGGATCGTACCGGAGATTTTTCCAAACTACTCTGCCTGCTGATGCAGCAGCAGTTGCACATCCCGGAAGAGAGAGTCTATATCGAGTTCAGTTCCGCAGAGCGTCACCTGTGGGGATGGAATTCAGCAACATTCTAATGAGCTACCGATTTGCGTTTCTTCGCATTCATTTGCGGACTGAATTCTGAGCCAGCTTTTACGCCGATTGGGATATAGCGCCCAAACACCCTCCATTTTGATTGATTTTTATCAATAACAACAAACACTTACAGTTCATATTGTTTTTGCGAACCGTCAATGACCTGAGCCGGGTTTGCTCCCTATAGTCTTATTTGTACAGCATTCATCATCTCACTCCGCGGACATTTGAGTGCTGTTCACGCTGACCGGGCCAAAACCCTTATTGTGATCCGTTATTCGGTTAGAGGACAGATCACTCGATCTGCAGGAATTTGGCCTGGTCAGCACCCCAGTCAATCTTTGAGCAGAATCTGTAATGCTTATCATTCAAACAGTTGAGTGAGCGCTACAGAGATTGCTGATGTTGACTGAAACTGAGCCAATTCAATAAGCAGGAGACATCGCATGCTGGACCCGACGATGATAGAGCTGTCACGCTGGCAGTTCGCACTCACCGCGCTCTACCACTTTCTATTCGTACCCTTAACACTTGGCATGACCTGGATCCTGGTGATCATGGAGTCGGTCTATGTGATGACCGGAAAAGAGATCTACCGGGACATGACCAAGTTCTGGGGAAAACTTTTCGGTATCAACTTCGCGCTGGGCGTGACCACCGGGCTGACCATGGAGTTTCAGTTCGGTACCAACTGGTCCTACTACTCCCACTATGTGGGTGACGTGTTCGGGGCACCGCTGGCCATCGAAGGTCTGATGGCCTTCTTTTTGGAATCGACCTTCATCGGTCTGTTTTTTCTCGGCTGGGAACGGCTCAGCAAGCGCCAGCATCTGGCGGTGACCTTTCTCACGGCCTTGGGCACCAACCTCTCCGCCCTATGGATTCTGGTTGCCAACGGCTGGATGCAGAATCCGGTGGGTGCCGAATTCAGCTACCAGACCATGCGCATGGAGATGACCAGCTTTGTGGAACTGGTACTCAACCCGGTAGCCCAGGTCAAATTCATCCATACCGTTGCGGCAGGCTATGTCACTGGGGCGATGTTCGTGATGGGGATCTCCGCCTACTACCTATTGAAAGGCCGGGACCTGGAGTTCGCCAAGCGTTCGTTTTCGGTTGGCGCGGGCTTTGGACTGGCCGCCATCCTATCGGTCATCGTGCTGGGCGATGAGTCCGGCTATGAACTGGGGGATGTACAGAAGACCAAACTGGCGGCCATCGAAGGTGAGTGGGAGACCCATGAACCGCCAGCCGGATTCAATCTGATCGGTTTTCCCGACCAGGAAGCCCAACAGACCCGGGGTGCTATCACCATCCCCTGGGTGATGGGACTGATCACCACCCGTTCGGTCGACGAGGAGGTGAAAGGGCTGAAAGATATCATGCTGGAAAACGAGGCACGTATCCGCTCCGGCATGAGGGCCTATGACTACCTGCAGCGACTGCGTAACGGAGACACCAGTGAGGCCAATATTGCACTTTTCGAAGAGACCAAAGCCGACCTGGGCTATGGGCTGCTGTTGAAGGCCTATACCCCGAATGTAGTGGATGCCACGGAAGCGCAGATCCAGGCCGCCGTCAAATTGAGTATTCCACCGGTTGCGCCCCTGTTCTGGAGCTTCCGCATTATGGTCGCCGCCGGCTTCGCCCTGCTGCTCATCATCACGCTGGGTTTCTACTACAACGCCCGACGGGAGATCGAACAGAAGCGCTGGTTGCTGCACGTCATCCTGTGGAGCATACCGCTTCCCTGGATCGCGATTGAGACAGGCTGGTTCGTGGCGGAATTCGGCCGCCAGCCCTGGGCGATCGGAGAGGTCCTTCCAACCTTTCTCGCCACCTCCAGCCTGACCGTCAACGATCTGATCTTCAGCCTGGTCGGTTTCATCGGCTTCTACACCTTTCTATTGGCGATCGAAATCTGGTTGATGTTCCACTTTGCACGCCAAGGACCCAGCTCGCTGCACACCGGACGTTATCACTTCGAAACCGCAACCCCTGCCACAGAGTATTGAGGAAATTGTGAGATGTTAATCGATTACGAAACACTGAAGCTTGTCTGGTGGTTGTTTGTCGGCGTGCTGCTGATCGGTTTTGCGATAACCGACGGCATGGATATGGGGGTCGGTAATCTGTTGCCCTTCGTCGGTAAAACCGATGACGAACGTCGTCTGATGATCAACACGGTCGGTCCCCACTGGGATGGCAATCAGGTCTGGCTGATCACCGCCGGCGGTGCCATATTTGCCGCCTGGCCTGTGGTCTATGCGGCGGCGTTCTCCGGATTCTATGTGGCCATGCTGCTGGTGCTGTTCGCCCTCTTCTTCCGACCGGTGGGTTTTGACTACCGCAGCAAGCTGGGCGATGCCCGTTGGCGTAAAGCCTGGGACTGGGGATTGTTCATTGGCGGCGCCGTGCCCTCACTGGTATTCGGCGTGGCCTTTGGCAATCTGTTACTTGGCGTGCCATTCCACCTGGATGAGTTGATGCGGGCCTACTATACCGGTGGTTTTTTCGATCTGCTGAATCCGTTTGCCCTGCTTGCCGGCATTGTCAGCTTTTCACTGTTGACCATGCATGGCGGGGTATGGATTCAAATGCGAACCACAGGTCCGATTATTCAACGGGTGAAAACCTGGATCCTATGGACAGGTATCGCCGCCATGAGCGCTTTTGCTTTAGCCGGTATCTGGTTATCCATGGGTATGGAAGGACAGGCGATCGTCACTCAGCCTGCTCTGGATGCCCTGCCCGATCCATTGGCAAAAACCGTGGAGATCGTTCCCGGCGCCTGGCTGCAGAATTACCACGACTATCCCATCACATGGATCTTTCCCGCGCTTGGATTCATCGGTGTCATGCTTACTATCATCATGTCACGCAGCAATCGTCCCGGCTGGGGATTTTTCAGCAGTTCACTGGCCATCAGCGGTGTCATCATGACCGCCGGCATTGCTCTTTTCCCATTCGTTATGCCATCCAGTACACACCCGGGCAGCAGTCTGACGGTATGGGATGCTCCCTCAAGCCATCTCACCTTGACCGTGATGTTCTGGGCCGTACTGATCTTTCTGCCCATCGTGATTGCCTACACCGTCTGGAACTATCGAAAGATGTGGGGACGCCTCTCCATAGAAGAGATGCATCAACGCACTTCGGCTTATTAACCAATTAATCATTGAGGAGTTTCTTTATGTGGTACTTCACCTGGATTCTTGGCGTATCGCTGGCGCTGGCATTGGGAATTATCAATGTCATGTGGTACGAAGCCGAGTACGCTGAGCCTGACGGGGACGAAACCTCCCCTTAATTGAGCACCTGAATCTAACGCTTCAGGTTGGAATGAACAGGACCGGGCCGAAGCTGTTTATGTGTCGCGGTCATAACCGTCATCACGGATTTAAGATGCATAAACAATATTTACTGGCTGCCAAGTCCAGTATCAGGGCCGGCGTGTGCGCCCTGATACTGATCCTACCCCACACCACCCAGGCTGCTGATGATCACAGCAGTCACAGTGTGGATAGTGATATGAATTTTCGCATCGTCGAGGATACCGGACCGAGTATCCGGGACGATGGAGAATCAACCGCCGACCATAGCAAATTCGAAGTCCTGCAGAAGGATTTCAGCAGTGGCCCGGAAGTGACGGAAGCCTGCCTTTCCTGTCATACCGAAGCGGGTCGTCATTTCATGCAGTCGATCCATTGGACCTGGGAGTTCGATCATCCCACCACTGGCCAGAAACTGGGTAAGAAGACCCTGATCAACACCTTTTGCACCAACGCAAAAGGCAATGAAGGGATGTGCGCTCAATGTCATGCCGGCTATGGCTGGAATGATGAGAACTTCGATTTCTCCAAACAGGAGAACATCGACTGCCTGGTCTGTCACGATCGCACCGGCAGCTACTACAAAACCCCCAACTCAACCGGTAACAAAGCCTGCTCGATCATGTTTGAGGGCAAAAAGCCGATCGACTGGAGCAAGGTGGCCCAGAACGTGGGTAAACCGGGACGGGAAAACTGCGGTTCCTGCCACTTCTATGGTGGCGGCGGTGATGGGGTCAAACATGGCGACCTGGATTCATCACTGAAGCGACCCAGCCGGGAGCTGGATGTGCACATGGATGCGGAGGGTCTGAACTTCGCCTGCACCACCTGTCATGTTACCCGGCAGCATATCTGGGCCGGTAGCCGCTATAACGTGATTGCACATGATACGGAAGGACTGGGACTGCCCGGTGAGCGTCGGGATGTGGCCACTTGCGAATCCTGCCATAGCGAAGCCCCCCACGACTACAGCTCGCTGGTCGGCATCAAGCTGAATGGCCATACCGATAAAATCGCCTGCCAGACCTGTCATATCCCAACCATCGCCCGGGGCGGCGTCGCCACCATGGTGGACTGGGACTGGCGTACCGCCGGCAGGACCAAGGACGGTGCCGGTTTCAAGGAGAAGAACTATACCCAGGCGGACGGTGCCCATCGGGCCACCTATAAATCGATCAAGGGCAACTTCGAATACGCTGAAAACCTGGTACCCCATTACGACTGGTTCGATGGCCAGATGATCTACACCACCATCGATACCAAGTTCGACCCCAGTCAGGGACCGGTTGAGATCAACGGTTTTCAGGGTTCACACAATGACGGCAAGTCCCGTATCTGGCCCTTCAAACGCATGCACACCATCCAACCCTATGACAAAGGCAACAACACCATGGTCTATATGCACCTGTGGGGTGACGACGATGACGCCTACTGGGGCAACTACGATTTCGGCCGAGCCATCAAGGTGGGCATGGAAAAAAACAGTGTGCCCTACAGCGGTGAATACGATTTCGTCGAGACCTACTCATTCTGGCCGATCACTCATATGGTGGCCCCCAAAGAGGATGCCATGGGTTGCGCCGACTGCCATAGCAAGCAGGGACGGCTGGCGGATCTGAACGGTTTCTATATGCCAGGACGGGATAGCTTCGGCTGGCTCGATATTCTGGGTTATCTCGCGCTAGGCGGTGCCTTGCTCGGAGTACTGCTGCACGCTCTGTTACGCAAAATCTTCAGCAAAAAACAGCAACAGGGAGGTGCAAAATGAGCAATCAGGCCAACAACACAAATCAGAACACCAAGGTCAAGACACGGGGTGAAAAACACTATGTCATGATCTACACCCGCTACGAACGCTTCTGGCACTGGTCTCAGGCGGTACTGATCTTCACCCTCTTCTACACTGGGCTGGGTCTGCACGGCACCCATGATTTCCTCGACTTTGAGACCGCCGTGGTGATCCACACCTATGGGGCACTGGCGCTGATGGTGCTGTGGATCTTTACCACTTTCTGGAATTTCACCACCGGCCAATGGCGACAGTATCTGTTCAAGGAGGGCGTGCTGAAGGTGATCCGTTTTTACGCCTACGGCATTCTTGTCGGTGAACCTCACCCTTACAAGAAAGGACTGCAACGGAAACAGAACGCCCTCCAGTCTATGGCCTACATGGCCTTCATGGTTCTGATCGGCCCAGCCCTGTGGGCCTCCGGCATCATCTATCTGGTGTATGACCTGTGGAGCGGTCACAGCTGGTCGGCTGACGGCCTGACGCTGATCGCCTTTGTGCATACCGCCGCGGCCTTTCTGATGGGCACCTTTGTGATCATCCATATCTACATGACCACAACCGGCAAGACACCCACCCACTACATCAAGACCATGGTGACCGGTTACGACAACATCGAGTTGACCGAGGCGGAAATCGCCTACATCGAAGAGACACATGCGGTTGCCATGAAGGATGAGCCATAGCCGGCCGGGCAGTAGAACGGCTGCCGGTTGAGACCAGGGGGGGCAGAGCGCTTCATGCTGCAGATAGCCGCCATTGAGTGACTGGCTATGCAGCATGATTGCGCGGATCACTGATCCCAGTGCATCTATAAAACCTGACAGTAGTGAGCGTGATGATTGAGGGTAAATTCTGGTTAAAGAGACAACGGGGTCTCGCAGGAAATGCCCTGGTTCTGGCCACCGTGCTGGGTACCCTCTCCGGTTGGTTGATCATCATCCAGGCCTGGATGCTCTCCCTGGTTGTCAGCGGGGTGATCATAGAAGGCGAATCCCTGCAGCAACAGTGGTCACTGCTTGTCGGCATGCTGGCGGTTTTTGTTGGCAGAGCGGCGTTGATCTGGGCATCGGAACAGAGCGCATTTGTCGCCGCCAGCCGGGTCAAACAGAATCTGAGGCAGACCTTGCAGGATCAGATCCGCCGGCTTGGGCCCGCCTATCTGGCCAACCGTTCCAGCGGGGAACTGGTCAACACGCTGACTGACGGCATTGAGGCATTGGAGGCCTATTACGCACGCTACCTGCCGGCGATCTCCCTGATGGCCCTGGTACCCTTTTCCATATTGGTATTCATATTCCCCATTGATTGGCTATCCGCCCTGGTGATGGCCCTTACCGCGCCGTTGATTCCCCTCTTCATGATCCTGATTGGCCGGGGGGCAGAGCGCAGAAACCAGCGGCAATGGCAGAAACTCGCCCGCATGAGCGGTCATTTTCTGGATACCATCCAGGGGCTGACCAGCTTGAAACTTTTCAATGCCAGCCGTCAGGAGTCACGGGTCATCGCCAGAATCTCGGATGAGTATCGTCACTCGACTCTCTCCGTACTGCGTATCGCCTTTCTCTCCTCGTTTGCCCTGGAGTTCTTCTCCACCATCAGTATTGCCATCGTCGCGGTTCTGGTCGGTTTTCGACTCTACTGGGGGGAGCTCGATCTTCTGTATGGATTTTTTGTATTGCTGCTGGCCCCGGAGTTCTACCTGCCACTACGCAATATGGGGCAGCACTACCATGCCCGAATGGAGGCGATCGGCGCCACAGACGGCATTCTGGATATCCTGCAGACAACCCCGCAGAAGCACCACAAACAATCCACCGGGAAACAGCTCGACAAACCGCTTGAACTGAGGTTTGAAAATGTCGCCTATCGCTATGCAGATGCTCGACAGGCGTTGCAGAACATCGACTTCACCCTGCACGCCGGAGAACACACAGCCCTCGTCGGGCCAAGCGGCGCCGGCAAAACTACCCTGTTGAACCTGATCCTGGGCTTCAGCCGCCCAACCCGAGGCCAGATCAGCATCAATCAACAGCCTCTGGAACACATCGATCTGGATGCCTGGCGCCGGCAGATTATCTGGCTACCGCAAAAACCTCATCTGTTTCACGGCACGGTTGCGGACAACATCCGCCTGGCCGACCCCAGCGCGGAGATGGCGCGGGTTGAAAAGGCTGCAGTTCAGGCCGGTGCCGAGCGTTTCATCGAGCGACTGCCGCAGGGCTATCAGACCTTGATCGGTGAAGGGGGACGTACCCTTTCCGGCGGTGAAACCAAGCGTATCGCACTGGCCAGAGCCTTCCTCAAAGATGCCCCTCTGGTGATCCTGGATGAAGCGACTGCCAGCCTCGATCTGCAGAGTGAGCAGCAGATCCAGGCGGCGATTGAGCGACTCTCGGTAGGCCGAACCCTGCTGATCGTGGCCCACAGACTGAAAACGGTGCAGTCCATACCCAGGATCCTGGTCATGCATGAGGGCCAAATCGCAGAGAGCGGTGACCATCACAGTCTGCTCGAACAACAGGGTATCTACCAGACCATGGTCATGGCGGCTCAGGGTGAACCGGGATGAAACTGCTCTGGCGTCTGTTGCAGTTGATGCGGCCGGTAATGGGCTGGATGGTGCTGGGTGGATTGCTCTCCATCACCACCCTGATTGCCAATGTGGTGCTGATGGCCACCTCCGGCTGGTTCATCGCCAGCATGGCGATTGCCGGTGCGCATGGTCTTACGATCAACTATTTCACCCCGGCAGCGATCATCCGTTTCAGTGCGATCGTGAGGACGGCGGGACGATATGCGGAGCGTCTGGTGACCCACAGCGCCACCCTGAGGATCCTCTCCCGGCTACGGGTCTGGCTGTATGAAAAGATCGAGCCGCTGGCGCCGGCCGGGCTGGAGGATATTCGCAGCGGCGATCTGTTGAGTCGCATCGGCGCCGATATCGACACCCTGGACCAGTTCTACCTGAGACTGCTTTTACCGGTGATTGTGGCATTGGTCAGCAGCCTGTTGTTTATCCTCTTTCTGGCCTTTTTCGATCCGCTACTGATGCTGATCGAAGCCGCTCTTTTATTCGCTGCCGGGGTACTGCTGCCCCTGCTGAGCAATCACCTCTCATCTGACAACAGCCGACAGATCCAACAGCTCGGCAGTAGCCTGAGAACGCAACAGGTTGAATACCTGCAGGGTATAGGTGAACTGTTGGTCGATGGGGCCGATGGACGATACAGCAAACGGTTGGATCAACTCAGTGGCGAACTGATCGGGCAACAGCAGCGTATCAGCCAGATCAACGGTCTCTCACAGGCGATGGTCGGCTTGCTGGCCAACCTGGCGATGTGGCTGATCATGATCGTTGCCATTCCCATGGTGGAACAGGGCTCACTGCCACCAGCCCAACTGGCGATGCTGGCACTCTTTAACCTGGCCAGTTTCGAAGCGGTCGCCCCGCTGCCAATGGCCTTTCAAACCCTGGGGCAACAGCTGGCAGCGGCAAAGCGGATCTTCCAGATCGCAGACCGACAGCCAACCATCGAGGAACCGATCGATCCGGATCCTCAGATTTCCGATCTGACCCTGAATCTCTTCAACATCAGCTACCACTATCCGCAGGATCCAACCTCAGGGGTCGAAGATATCTCACTGCAACTCTCTCCCGGTAAAAAGATCGCCCTGCTGGGCCCCAGCGGTTGCGGCAAGAGCACCCTGCTGCAATTGATGCTGAAATTCAGAATGCCCGACCGAGGGCGGCTGTCCCTGGGAGGCATTACCTACGACCAACTGAGTGGCGCATCGATTCGTTCCAAGATCGCGGTATCGACCCAGACCAGCCATCTGTTCAACACAACGATTCGGGAAAACCTGCTGCTCGGATGCGCCGAAGCCACCCAGAGCGACATGCAAAACGTCTGTCGAATTGCCCAGATCGACGATTTTATCCAAACCCTACCGGAGGGTTACCAGACCGAAGTGGGTGAGCTGGGGGTACGACTCTCCAGCGGTCAGCAGCGACGCCTGACCCTGGCAAGGGCACTGCTGAAACAAGCCCCCATACTGATTCTGGATGAACCCACTGAAGGTCTGGACAGCGATACAGAAAGGCGACTGATCGAGACACTGATGCGCCACTGCACCGACTGCGGCCTGTTATGGATCACCCATCGGCTGACCGGCCTGGATCAGATGGATGAGATTCTGCTGATGCAACAGGGCAAGCTGGTTGAGCGCGGCG
>JAKSBX010000236.1 GCA_022360905.1 Chromatiales bacterium | reverse complement strand
TCTCCTGATAGTACGTAGAGCAATGATGCTTGATTGAATTCTACCTTTCCACAGAAATTGGAAACCAGTTCATCATCCAGTTCCATCGCAGTCCAGTCTTCATAATCTTCATAAGAGGGGTTAATGGTATTGAGAAAATGTTCGTAATCTATGATGCCGATGAAAGCGCTATCGACTTCTACTGAACCAACCTTGTTGCCAATCTCAGGTTCGCTATCCGCATCACGAAATCTTGCACGATATGCAAATCGAGTTCCTGGTTGCAGAAAAACCTCAAACACATACTCACCGGGCTCGCAAGTGACATAAGGCCAAGTGATTGTTTTCTCGTTATTACTAAGCATGATCATTGCATCTTTAATACAAATGATACGTCCTGTTAGCTCCATTCTTGCTACTTCTTGCCATTGCATAACTTTTCCATTCTTAATAGATTGACGTCTAAATGAAACAAAATAACCTGATACCGGTCGGTAATTTGCCAAATTCCTGTCAATCTGGCAACTTCTAACCACCATCAGATATCAAGGCGCGATACGGTGCCAATAGCCAAAAGACTATTTCTGACTGGCCCATCAGTCTTCAGTATGTGTGAAAGTCCTTAGCGTGATCATCTGGATTCAAGATTGTTATCTCTGATGAATTGCCGAATAGATGGAAACAACAGAAATGCTGTAAGTCAGCGTTTAAAGATCAATTCCTGTTGAAAATTCCGAGACTTGTGATCAGCCTGAAAGGGGGGGTAGAACACCCCCCCCTTTTTTTACTAACTCAAACGATAAAAGTTAGATTGATAGAGTTGGACTCTCTTATATCAGGTTGAGTTTAACGACGCCAGTGAGATCCTCAATCTTCGTCTTCTGAGGATTCCTCTTCATCATCATCTTCATCCTCATCTTCATCTTCATCTTCATCTTCATCCTCATCCTGATTATCTTCATAGTCATCTTTGTCTCGATAATCATCCCGGCTTCTACGCTCGCAGCGATCATGATGGTGGTGGTGACGACGATGTTTGTCGCGAGATCTCCACCACGGCTTGTCATCACCATCTTCCATTTCATCGTTGCCACATACGCTGTCTGCGGTGTCGACGAGTTCATTACAGTTGTTATCTAAACCATCGCCACAGACTTCCAATGCACCCGGATTAACATCAGCATTGCTGTCATCACAATCAACTGCACCACAGCTACCACCCTCGATACTGTAGCCATCACTATCGCTATCGGTACAGTTAACAGGACAATCGACAGCATTCGAATCGGCTGTATCAGTCAGGTTGTTACAGTTGTTATCGATATTATCACTACAGATCTCAGCAGCACCCGGATTGATCGAATCATCATTATCATTACAATCGATCGCACCACAGGCTCCACCCTCGGTGGCGTAACCATCCGCATCCATATCAGTACACTCGACTGGGCAGTCAATCGCGTTGGGATCTGCAGTGTCCGTCAGTCCATTACCATCGTTATCCACACCGTCGGTACAGATCTCTGTAGCACCCGGATAGGCTGCGTCATTGCCGTCATCGAAATCTGCTGCAGTACCGCAACTCTCTCCTTCAACGAAATAACCATCTGCATCTGCGTCGGTACATGTCGGCTCAGCCGGGGCAGGGCAGAAGAATTCATAGTTTCCAGCGGTATATTCCGATTTGGCCGTGTTATCCGAGTGGCAGGCACCACAGCTATCGGCTTGATAATCCGGCAGTAAGTCATAACCATTACCGGAACAATAGTCGGTAATTGTGGTTGTCATGGATGAAAATGCGTTTGCGTGTTGAGCACCCGCAAACAGTGATGTGCCCAGTATGAGCAGCGTTAAACTCTTTTTGCTACAAAGCATGATTTACTTACCTCACTCCTTTTGAATAATTGTTGTTCACTGCGGCATGCAGCAGAACAAGCTTTCTACTTGGTTATAACCATTTACTCGGGAGAACGACACGATGTGCCACAAAGAGATGATCTTTGTCCTGATAGATCGGCCAACCAAGCAGGAGTGATATTGTCGGGATCAGTAAATTGTGACTGTGATACTACTCACACAACTATTGGGCCTAATATCCCAATCATTTGTTTATATAAACATCATCACACTAACAATCGGATTTGCAAATCAATTCTCATACCTATTATTTAAACAATTTTCTGTTGTTTTTGCGGAGCAATACCTAGACAAAAGATATATATTTGAGTGTTTCAATATACAAGCAGCTATCGAAATGGGTTTGACCTCAATATCGGCATTGGCATTACAGCCAGGCAACACGCTCAATAAAAGTTAAAAAAAGAGGTGTCACAGAACAATCCACAGGGTTGGGATCAACTGAGATTTTCTAGGTTCCTTCCTCACTGTGTGGTTGTGCTTTAATGGTCCCATGGCGAGCGGGGAGTTAGTCTTGCAAAGCCCGTTAGTCGCACAACTTCCTTGTAATGTTCTAGATCCGACATCGGTGATTTGTAAATAAAACAGGAATGGGTGTCTTTTTTATTTATTTTATTTTTTATCAAGCTATTGGCTTATTGGAGTGGGAGAGTTTCGGTTAACGAACCGAATCAAATCGACAGTTTCTCCGGCCTTAGCAGGGCCGATATCAGCTGCCATCGCTGAAAAACCGATGACAGGAACGCCCGTCCAATAACCCATTCCATGGTCGTTGATGCCGCCAACAGCTTCGGTTAGATTCGAGATGCGTGCATCAGTGTTGTAATCATAATCAGACATAACGATCTTAACCCAGCCAGCATAGAAACCTTCATTGAGTCCCAAAGTGAAGACGTTGTACCCTGAGGGTCCTAGTACTGTGGCGCTTGTCCAGTCGGGCCGACTAATATTGACCACGTTAACCCCGCGCTCCAAAAAAAAAGGGTCTGGTTGTGTGGGGAGAAGGAAATCATGTGCCCCTGTGGCAAAATCATATTGCTCTTCGTAGTTGTAGTAGTGCAGGGTTATCCGAACATCAGGGGTGCTTTGTGTAAATCCAGCGTTTGCACAGAATACGCCAGCGATGACGGGGTAATCTTGAGCAGTGATTTCAGTGTTTGGAATAGTGGCGGCGGCGCCATCATCAATTCCGTCATTGATATCGCCATAACAGTCGGCTGCATTGACATCAACCTGGTCAGTCAATATTGAGCCGTTGTAGATGCCATGCTTACGCATTGGAAAAGTGACAACGATTTCGCTGCCACCATCGATTAGGGGTTTAGTGAAAAAGGGTGCAGAGATGGCATCGGTACTCAGGGTCACTGCAACCGGGAATGGGTTTGATCCCAATGGGGTGAAAGGGTTGGCGGCGATTTCGTTGACTGCACCGGTATCCCACTCGGTCAGACTTAAAGGGCCGGTGGATTTAACACCTCGGTTGTTGTCCAGCATGTACGCTTCAGTTACATCACCGGAGGCCAGGGATGGGAGATGGTGACTGAAAACATCGTCGGGTCGATAGTGCTGGGGCAGGGTGGCGTAGTCATCGATATGGGTGCCCTGTATAACAAAAGCGGCTCCATCAACGACATTGATTATGATAGTGTAGGCATTTATGCCACCTCGGTCCGCGGCTTCATAGACCAAACCGGCATTGAGTGTGCTGTCGTACGGGTCATCGGTTGCCCCACTGGTGGCTATTCCCTCACTGGACAGCCCGCCTGATTCGAAGCCATTGATATTGGTATCGACCGAGCCGGCATTCCAGGCATCCTGAACGACAGAGCAATCCGCGGGCAGACTGTCAGGACCATGTAGAAGACCGGCCGTTACAGATCGATCGCCATTCGTGATCAACCCATCTGCGCTACCAGTGGCGTCGATTTCTGCAGTTCTATTGCCATCGGCAGCTGGGCCAGTGGCGCCATCAGCGATGACACCCATCTCGATAATCTCAACATAACCTTCAGACATATCGTCATTAGTGACGGTATCGTAGATATTTGAAAAATCGATCCCGGCATGAAGCTGTGATTTTTCGGGTAAAGTACAGGACTCATCCTCAGTGATGAAATTGGGAACGCCGGTTGCCGGATTCAGTCGAATGGTGCCGTTCCAGACATCATGAGGTGACAGGTAGAGATTGACGGCGAACACATTGGCAGAGAGTCGGGACTCATGAAAACGCACCTTGACCGCTTTGAACAGGTCGGTGGTATTGGTGACGTTGATATTGGTTATGAAATTGTTGTTTACATTGTAGTAAGGCAACAAGGCGATCTGACCGAAACCATCGCTGTTTATGACGGTGGCATTTGCTGCAGTTGTGACGCAAGCCATTAGCAAGGTTGCCACGATTCTGGATTTCCCTATCATATTGTGTCTCCTTTGTATATGAATACTATAAATTCAAACTCGATTTGTACACTCGCAAGTTTTAAAGCTGAATATTTCGGTACAATAGATTCGAGTGATGGTAGTGATTCAACTTGTCCCTGTCAGTAGAGATAAACTGCACCGAGTCGAAACGGGGCGTCGATTGGTTCATATGCCGGATTGGGTGAGTACTCGGTTGGTGCACCAACGGTCAGGAGGCTGCCGTCCTGTGAAAGTGCCAAACTGATACCGAAGCTTGCGTTTTGCGGTGGGCATGGTGCCTGGCCGTAGATTGGACAGACTCTGGCGGCCCTTGTGTTGGAGGCCTTGACATAGGCTTGTTGTCGCCAGGATCCGTTGTTAACTGTAAAGATATAGACTGCGCCGGCCCTCGATGAGGAGTTGTCGGATTGGTCGCCGTTGATGCCCCTGGCGATGGAGTCCTCAAGTGCGGTCCCGACAGCAAGGATAGTGCCGTCGTCGCTGAGTGCGAGTGCTCTGCCTAGTACATCGGAGGGGTCGGGGTTGGAGGCTTTGATATAGGCTGTTTGAGTCCAGTTATTATTCGCCTGACGCTCGAAGAGATAGATCGCTCCACTATCTTCTACGGAATTGTCTGTCTGATCACCGTCGATACCGGTAGCCGATGAATCTTCTAGGGTAGCGGAAACTGCTAATAAGTCACCATCGCCAGACAGAGCGACTTGATTACCAAAAGCGTCTCTTGCTTCAGCATTGGAGGCTTTTATATAGGCTTGCTGTGTCCATTCGCCTTCATCTGAGTTGAACAGGTAAACCGCGCCAGCCCGTATCGCGTTGTTGTTGCTCTGGTCACCATTTACTCCGGTAGCAGCTGATTGTTCACCGGGTGCGCCAACCGCCAAGGTTGATCCATCAGCGGAAAGTGCTAAGCTCGTTCCAAATCGATCATCGGTGTCCGTGTTTGATGCTTTGATATAGGCTTGCTGACGCCAAATGTTATCTACTCGTTTAAACACGTAGGCGGCGCCTGAATCTAAGCTTGAATTGTCCGTTTGATCTCCATTTACGCCTGTTGCGGCAGAGTCTTCACGATAGGCCGATATCGCCAGAGTATTGCCATCGTCGGAAAGCGCTACTGCCTGGCCGAAATGATCGTTGGTATTCGAGATGGAAGACTTGAGATAGGCTTGGTAACTCCATGAATCGCTGTCACGAGTAAAGACCCTGACTGCGCCGCCTCCACCGTCGGTCTCGGTAATGGCACCTTCATCGTCGCTATAAGCAGCCGCCAGGGTGGTTCCGTCTCCGGAGAGTGAAAATGCTGTGTATGGTGTGTCGATCACGGTCTGTTGTTGCCATTGGGTATCCTCATTGATGAAAATATGAATGCCAGCGGAAGAGGATACCGCCAGAGTGGTGCCATCGTTGGAAAGCGCCATATGGCCGCCAAAAAACTCCCTTTCCATATCATCTGCTTTCAGATAACCAATGATATGGATCATAGCGGAGCTGATGGATAATGGGGGTGAGTCACTACACAGGTCAGCACCATTGCAGGCCTGAATTAGGTAGCTGGCGTTGTTCCAGTCGGTCAAGTGGATGGCGATTGTTTCATCCACGATTGTGTCCGTAATTTCGTTGCCTACCTGAGTATATCCGGTTTGACCATCTGGATTTTTCAGCAATCTGTAGTAGTCGGCGCCCACATCGTTCCAGCTGAACCGCAGCGTTTTCGGGTTGACTCCTTGCACCTCCGGGGTTACGGCATCCAACGGGCAGCTGATAACAACCTGTGTGAGTTCCCGATCATTGAGAGTGCCACTTCCGTTGACAACACTACAAGTCTGGCCGCTTGGTTGTGTGGCAATGGTAACTAAAAAGTCGTTGCCAGGTTCCAGTAGGGTTGGAAAGCTGAAATCACCGTTAGCTGTGATGTTGAGATCGTCGCTGCCGTTGTTCTGCAGCACCAGACCGCTACCGGTAAGTCCCGTAACTAGACCGCCAATACGGTAGTCTATCGCATGGCAGCTAACAACGGGATCACTCACATCGGAGCCGGCGATGACACCGGTGGCATTGTCTACACGGCAAGTTTGGTTGGCAGGTTGAGTAGTGATGGTTACATGGTAACTGTCGGCGTCGTTGAGAGGCGTGGGGAAGGTGTAGTTACCGTCCTCGCTGATATCGAGCGTATCCTGATTGCTATTCTGCACGACAAGAGTGCCGCCATTCAGATCATTGACAGTCACACCAACACGAAACTGTTGGGGGTTATCCTGGTTCTGATCGCTGTCACTGTTGCCGCTGCCGCAAGCGAAGAGGAGAATCACAAGGGTGGCAAAAACAGTAATCCTTGCCAGTTTAAATAAAGTAGTTGCCACTATTGAAGTATCCATTAGAGCCACTTGATGGCTGATGGTTTCCATAACCCTGTCCTTCGTACTTACACTGTAACAGGTGTATACAGATCCGTAAAACCCATATCTGGTAGGGCAAGGCACGATACGCATCGCTGATTTGCAATTTCAGGAAATGCGGCACTCCTTAGATATCACCAGCACTCGAGTAGTAATACAAAGCCTATGTCAAGGAACGCCTAGGTAATATTGGAACAACGTGAAATCGCGTTAAACTACGTTAAGTCAGACACCCATTACTAATTTGCCGAAACCCCTTCGTGAGAAACATACTACTATCAGTGTTTCTCACGCTGAGTATGCCGAGTCTATCTCTTCTGTTTTGAGTGGGTGTCTTGTTTTTTTAAGTTTTCATGGATTACTGCCAGGTATAGACCGCACCCGCATTTGAAGCCGAATTGTCTGCTTCACCTCCGGTAGCGCTGCTGTCTTCAAAACGAGCCCCTACCACCAGGGTGTCGCCAGATATCGCCAGGGTGGAGCCAAACCTATCACTACTCTCGGTATTACTTCCTTTGATGATAGCCTGCGGGCTCCAGGTCTCACTACTGCGAGTAAAGACAATAGCTTGATCAGATTTCGATTCACCCACCACCAGGGTGTCGTCTGCGAGTGCCAGGCTACTGCCAAAGCCATGACCAAAATAGGAAATAACATCGTTGCTTGATTTGAGGTGAGCCTGCTGCGTCCACTCTTCGCTGCGACGGTTGAAGATGAACACTTCACCCTTTGACGAGTTGCCCGATGGGTAACTCACCCCTATGGTATCTCCGGAGATTGCCACATGAGTACCAAATCCATAACCAAACGCTGTTCCAAGCCCATTGCTGGAACCGACTGGCTTGAGGTAAGCCTGTTGGTTCCACACTCCGTCAATGCGGTCAAAAACGTAAGCCGCACCGAGGTTAAATGCTGAATTGTCATTCTCTCCGCCACTCCCGTTGCTGTCTTCATGAGGGGCCCCCACCACGATCGTGTCGCCGGAGATCGCTACGCTGATGCCAAACCAATCATCCTCTTCCGCATTGCTTGCGCTGAGGGAAGCTTGGTGACTCCAAACCCCGTCATTGCGGGTGAAGACAAAGGCAGCACCGGAAGATGGAGCAGGAAACAGCTCGTTCAGGTCGCCATGGTCATCGCTGCTGTCAGCATTCGGTGAGCCTACGATCAGAGTATCGCCTGAGAGGGCAACGCTATAACCAAATTCATTCCCGTTAGAGCCTCTACCTGACGATCCGAGTAGGTAGCTCGCTTTAAGGAGGGCCTGTTGTGTCCAGACACTGCCGCTGCGGGTGAAGACATAGACAGCACCGGCATCGAATATAGAATTGTTATCTTCCCCGCCGCTTATACTGCTGTCCTCACCAATAGCACCTACTACCAGGGTATCGCCCGAGATCGCTACACTGAAGCCAAAATGATCATTAGCATCGGAATTACTCGCCTCGAGGCGAGCCTGCTGGCTCCAGATTCCGTCATTGCGGGTGAAGACGTAGACCACACCGTAATCTATTTTTGAATCGTCCCACTCAATGCCGATCAGTCGGATGGATCTTCCGGGGGCACCAACCACCAGGGTGTCCCCCGAGATCGCAACACTGCTTCCGAATTGATCACCATAATAGCGATGCCATTGGCTATAGCCTCCCTCGGCATCACTCGCTTTGAGATAGGCCTGCTGGGCAAAAAAGCCGGCATCTTCCCGCACGATATCGATGGAGTAGGAGTGTGTGGTCACCTTATCCTCCGCCGTTACCACCAGATTGATTCTGTTTTGTCCCTCTGACAGGGCGATTGTTGACGAATCGCCTGAGGAGACCTCACTGTCGTTGAGTTGGATGCTGGCGTCTGAGTCAGCCGCGACCGGTGTCAGGGTGATGCTGGTCTGAAGAAACCCCACACTGGCGGTATAGCTCGTCTGGTCGGGTTGAAAGAGCTGGTCCAACATCGCGCCGGCGAGGCTCAGGTCGGATAGGTTGGCTTCTGAACTGGCGCTAGCGCGCCTCACGGAAAGCGTGTAGGCCTGACTGGCCAAGCCATCGTCTGAGGTGACCAGGATCTCGATCAGGTTTCGACCCACCGTCAGGGTAACTGCCGCTGAAGCACTGTCCGGGGCTACTTCGACACCGTTGACCAGGATAGAGGCTCCGTTGTCGCTTGCGACCGGGAAGAGGGTGATCCTGTCCTGACTGAAATCCACACTGGCGCTGTAGTTCAACTGGTCGGATTGAAAGGTCCGATCCAGCTCAATACCGTCGAGGGTGAGCCCTGAGAGACTGGCCTCTGAACTGTCACTGGTATCATCTTCGTTACCATTGCCGCTACCACCGCCACAGCCTGGAAGAAGAATTATTACAACAACTAATAGGAAAATACCCCAACGCCAATTTTGATTGAAACGATTATTCACTGGTATGTCCCTTTTTACCGCATAGGTCAGTTTTCATGTCCCTGGGTGTGTTATTCAGTTGATGGATGGGTGTCTTGTTTATTCATCTGTTTGTAAATCTAGAATAGGCGTTTCTTTATTAACTTACGGATCGGGAGAGTTATGGTTAACGAAGCGAATCAGATCAACAGTTTCGCCAATCTGAGCTGGTCCGACATCGGCTGCCATAACCGAAAAACCGATGATAGGAACACCAGTCCAATAACCTGAACCATGAGAATTGATGCCACCAATAGCTTCTGACATGCTTGAGATACGTTGGTCATTATTGTAGTCATAATAAGGCATTAAGATCTTGACCCAGCCAGCCACGAAACCGCTTTCAGGTTGCCAATTGAATATATTATTGGTAGGTGTTCCCAGCACTGAAGTAGTTGTACCATCGTCACGATGAACCCTGATTACGTTTACTCCACGCTCCAATGCGACGATTTCCGGTATTTCATCCAGAGGCAACGGAGAGCCAACTACTTCAGTGGTGAACGTGGCGTTACCTTCCTCATAGTCGTAGTAGTTAAGACTAACCTGAACGTCAGTTGTGCTTGATGTGTAACCTGCATTTTCGCAGAAGACGCCATCGATTATTGGATAGTCATGTACAATGACTCCGGTGTTGGGAATAACCACAGTGCTACCGTCATCGATGCCGTCATTTACATTGCCATCACAGTCGCTAGTATTACGATCGACCTCGTCAAATAAGTAAGAGCCGTTATATATACCGTGCTTACGCATTGGAAAGGTGGCAACGATTTCGGTGCTACCATTGATCGCGGTTTCAATGAAATATGGAGCGGCGATGGCATCGGCACTCAGAGTCACGGCAACCGGAAATGGATTCGAGCCCATAGGGGTAGAAGGATTGGGTGTGATATCGTAGACCGAGCCGGTATCCCACTCTGTTAAACTTAATAGGCCGGTAGTTTTAATGCCTCTGTTGTTATCCAACATGTGTGCCTGAGTCACATCACCGGAAGCCAGTGATGGAAGCTGAAAGCCGTATAAATCCTCAACTGTATAGTGTTGAGGTCGCGTGGCGTAGTCATCGATATGGGTGCCCTGCACAACAAAAGCGGCACCATCAGTGACATTGATCATGATCGCGTAGGCATTGATACCGCCACGATCTGACGACTCGTAGACCAGGCCGGCATTGAGTGCGCTGTCATATGGGTCATCAATTGCGCTACTGGTAGCTATACCCTCACTGGACAGAGCGCCTGGTTCGAAGCCATTGATACTGTTGTCAACCTGACCAGCTGTCCATGCATCCTGGACAACAGAGCAATCAGCAGGCAAGCCATCAGGACCATGCAGCAGACCGGCTGTGATTGAGCGGTCTCCATTGGAAATTACACCATCAGCAATGCCAGTAGTATCGATCTCAGCATATTTATCACTATCGGAAGCCTGACCCTCAGGTCCATCAGCAATAACGCCCATCTCGATGATCTCAATATATCCTTCAGTCATGTCGTCATTGGTAACGGCATCGTAGATGTTAGTAAAGTCTATGCCGGCTTGAAGCTGGGATTTTTCAGGAAGGGTACAGGACTCGTCCTCAGTGATGAGGTTGGGGACACCTGTTGCCGGATTTAGGCGAATGGTGCCGTTCCATACATCATGGGGTGACAGGTAGAGATTAGCATCAAAGACTTTTGCAGAGATTCTAGGTTCATGAAAACGAACCTTGACCACTTTGAAGAGATTGGTGGTATTGGTGATATTAATGTTGGTAATAATGTTGTTGTTGACATTGTAGTAAGGTAACAACGCAACTTGTCCGAAGCCATCATTATTGATGAAGGTGGTATTTCCTGCGGTTGTGACGCTAGCCAGCAGAAAGGCTGCTACAATCCTGATTTTCCCTAACACAAGCACATCTCCTTTCTTCCATGTGAATGAATACTATAACTGCAAATGTAATGAAACTCTAACCAATTCTCATTTTGTGATTTAAAACTGAAACCAATCACAAATTAGCCAATAGCTTCTTCAGCAAGACCAGATTGTTGGAAAGCCCCTTTATTTTAAAAGCAGTGTGATCAGTTGCTTTGGCCCATGAATCCCATAAGCCAAGGTCTGCTCAATATCCGCCGTCTTGGAGGGGCCTGATATCAACAGTACATTAGTTGGTAAACCATCGGCCCACTGTTCTTTCTCAATCACTTCAGCAAACGACTGATAGAGTTTCGTCCCATCCAACAAAGCGATATGCACCGGCGGCACCAGTGACATCAAGCGGGGTTCATCCCGGTCAGGTATCAGCACCAGGGTACCGGTTTCTGCAATCCCGCAACGGCTGCCGGTGATGGCCACATCGATCTGAGAGAAGAGCTCGGGTTTCCAGGATTCAATTGGTTGATCGTATTGATGAAATATAGTGCTTTCGATGTTTTTCGCGACCAGTTGATTGCCGGTTTCCCCAGTACCGGTCAGGACCTGATGCAGGCCCCGCTTGGGCAGCTCTTCCGCTAACCAGTCGATCCATTGGTGGGCTGGCAGGGTGTGCACTTCTCCGTGTACGGCCTTTTGGCACTCGGTAAACCGGGCGATGCGTTGTTCGGCACTCAAGACTTCCAAAGGGGGAGTGCTTTGGTCTGGCTGCTCCAAGTCGACCTGATTAGCACGCAGGCGCTGCAGGATGTTGTCTCTGGCGCTACTCATCGTCATATCCCTCTTGACGGGCCAGTTCGCTGAGTGATCTGGAGGCTGGGGTCGGAATGGGGCGATAGCGTGTCCAACCGTTCGAGAGTGGTGGCTTGATGCGACGTAATCGGGTAGCCAGAAATTTGAAGCTACGGTAAAGCCGGGGGCTGGCATAGATCGATTGCCACAATTTCCAGATCACAGCTTCACTTCGGCTGCGCAGGGCGCCTGTGCCGGGTACTCCGTTCTCGCCTGGTTTTGCGTCGACTGCATCGGCACGCAGTCGGTTGATCAGTTTCGGTAGCGGGATGCGCACTGGGCAGACTTCACCACAGGCACCGCACAGGGTGCAGGCGGAGGTCAGGCTGCCGACTTTGTCGATGCCCAGGCGTTGCGGTTCCAGCAGGATGCCGATCGGGCCAGGGTAGGTGGTGCCGTAGGCGTGTCCCCCCACATGCACATAGACCGGGCAGTGGTTCATGCAGGAGCCGCAGCGGATACAGCGCAGGGTGTCGACCAGTTCTTCATCGTTGCGAATACGTGATCTTCCATTGTCCAGCAGCACCAGGTGTACCTGTTCCGGGCCATCCTTCTCGCCGGGCTGGCGGGGGCGGCTGATCATGTTGAAATAGGTGGTGATCGGCTGGCCGGTGGCGGACTTGGTGAGAATCTCCAGCAACGGCGGAACGTCGGAGAGTTTCTCCACCACCTTTTCGATGCCGGTGATGGCGATGTGGATGCGGGGTGCGGTGGTGCTGAGGCGGCCGTTGCCCTCATTCTCCACCAGGCAGAGGGTGCCGGTCTCCGCTACCGCGAAGTTGACCCCGGAGATGCCGGCATCTGCATAGGCGAACTTCTTGCGCAGCACCTGGCGGGCGCAGCCGGTCAGTTCATCCACATCGTTGGTGTAGGGCTGTTCCGGATGAAACTTCTGGAACAGTTCGGCGACTTCAAAACGGTTCTTGTGGATCGCCGGAACAATGATATGGGAGGGGGGCTCCTGGGCCATCTGCAGGATGTATTCACCCAGGTCGGACTCGATCACTTCGATACCCCGCTGCTCCAGGTAGTGGTTGAGGTCGGTCTCCTCCGAGACCATCGACTTCCCCTTGACTACGGAGGTCGCCTCCTCGGCCTCGAGGATCTCATGGATCAGGGCATTGGCCTGCAGCGGGGTCTCCGCCCAGTGTACCTGGATGCCGTTTTCGGTAAGTTTGGTTTCAAGCCGTTCGAGCAGTTCGGCCTGTCGGCTGAGGGATTTGTTGCGGATCCCTTTCGTCTGATAACGCAGTGCCTGAAGTTCCTGATCATCCGGGAACTGGGCCAGTCGACGTTCTCGGATACCGTCCATGGCGCTGCGGAAGTTACGTCGCAACTGGTCGTTGTGCAGTGCCTTGTCGATGCGTTGGTAGAAGGCCTGGTATTGGTTCATTCATCTTCCCCTGTGGTTCTCTGCAGGAGAAACTCCGCCACATGCCGGGTCGGCAGATCGCGCTGTTGGTGTTCAAGAGCACCGCCGATGTTCATTAGACAACCGCAATCCTGGCTGATCACCGACTCGGCGCCGCTGGCCAGCAGGGCATCGCATTTGGCCTCCACCATGGCGCCGGAGATGTCCGGCTGTTTGATGGAGAAGGTGCCGCCGAAACCGCAACACTCGGTTTTATGCGCCTGCTCCACCACCTGGACATTGCTGAGTTGGGCGATGAGTGAATCGATCCGATCGGCAACTCCCATCTCACGTCGTGCCGAGCATGAGGTGTGAATCGCGATTTTGGTCGGTTGGCCCAGATCCTTCAGTTGCAGCTCCAGCACATCGACCAGGAATTCGGTCAACTCATAGGTACGCTCTGCGGCGGCGATCGCTTGAGACTCGTCCGGCTGGCCGGCGAACAGTTCCGGCCAGTGGTGTTTGACCATCCCCGCACAGGAGCCGGAGGGCACCACGATGGGATAGTCTTTGGGGAAACAGTTCAACTGGGCGCGAGCTACCGCCAGCGCCTCCTGGCGGTAGCCGGAGTTGAAGGCGGGTTGCCCGCAACAGCTCTGGTTGGCGGGATAGATGACTTTCACGCCCTGACGTTTGATCAGTGCCATACCGGCCAGTCCCGCTTTCGGGTAGAGCAGGTCGATCAGACAGGTGCCGAAGAAGTAAACCCGTTCCGGTTTGTTCATCGCTACTCCTCACTGAACATGGAGGCGTACAACTCTGAATTACGGGACAGCTTGGCCTGGCTCTTGAATTCATGGAATGCCTGAAAGGCAAACTCCAGGTGAAAGCGTGCCTTGTCCCGCGCCTGTTCCGGATCCCGGTCCATGATGGCGGTGACAATGGCTTTATGCTGCTTGCAGAGCTTTTCGACAAATGCGGGTTCCGCGTAGAACATGTCCAGGTATTCACTGACGGTGTTCTTCAATACGTCGTGTATGGCGTTGGTGAAGTGCACCAGCACCACATTGTGCGCCGCTTCGGTGATCGATTGGTGGAAGGCCGCATCCACTTTTAGTTTTTCGATACTCGAGGCTTCGGCACGGTGAATTTCAACCATATCGTTGTAGCAGCTCCAGATCCGTTGCCGATCACTCTCCGTGGCTCGGGT
>JAKSBX010000234.1 GCA_022360905.1 Chromatiales bacterium | reverse complement strand
TGATTTATGATAATTCCGGATCGTGCCGCAAAGGTGTGATGGGCTTCAATTTTCTGCTTAACGACGATTGGTGTGGATTACCATGGTTGTGTCCTAAAGCGAATGGTACTTACCTTTATGGAGAATTAACCGCCAATGAACGCCAATCACCGCAAAATGCCGCGAATAACTTTCACATAGCGAACTCTATTAGCGTAAATTCGCGGTGATTGGCGTTCATTGGCGGTTAATCTCTTAGAATTGCCCAGCTTCTCAAGCAGAATTGGGGCGTAAAGCCCTCAAGTTAAGTGCCATTCGGTCCTGGGGCCTGTTAACTCGAATCGTATCAACTCGCACTATTTTATCGATATTGGGGTAACAGGCCCCTGACGAGTCAGGTTAATTACCAGCTTGCTCAGTAGTTTCCGGCATTCGGTTCATCACCGCGTCTTTCAGACAATCGAGCGTGGAATCGGACCATAGAGGCTTGTTCTGACGGTCTGTGATGAAAAAGATATCTTCCACTCGAGCTCCCAGGGTGGTGATCTTCGCATGCTGCAGGCGGATATTGCACTCCGCAAAGGCTTGCCCCACATCGGAGAGTAAGCCGGGCCGGTCCAGGGTGACCAGCCGCATGATGGTACGTTCCAGGGTCGGTTCCTGTGTGAAATAGATCTCTGTCGAGTTATCGAAATGCTTGTTTTGTCTCGGAATTCTCCGGCTTACACTGAGTGGCTGGTCACCCTCCTGGCAGATACCCTCTCGCAGGGTATTGACGATCTCCTCGCTGCGTAAACCGAATTCGACCGGTGAACCGTCCTGTTCGAGAACCAGATAGGAGTTGAGCGAGAAGCCGTTCGAGGTACTCATTACCCGGGCATTGACGATCGACAGGGAGAGTTGATCGAGGAGGGTGGTCGTCACGGCGAACAGATTGTCTCGGTCCGTACCATAGTAGAGCACCTCGGTTCCTCCCCGCTTCTGGGTCTGTCGCATCTGAACCAAAGGAAAGGCCTCTGCAGGAGCCTGAAGAATGGATTTGCTGTGTCGCTGAATGGCATTCGGCGAGTGGGTGAGGAAGTACTCATGGGTGAAGGTGGACCAGAGCTGGCGTACCGCCGTCTCATCGATCTGCTGCTTTTTCAGCTGATGCAGCGCAGCCTGCTGTTTCTCCTGTATCAGCTCCTCCTGGGCAAGGGGATTCTCCAGGCCACGAATCAGTGCCCGCCGGGTGGCATTGAACAGATCCCTGAGCAGCGAGTCTTTCCAGGAGTTCCAGGCGTCCGGGTTGGTGGCGCGGCTGTCGGCGAAGGTGAGCAGGTAGAGATAGGTCAGTCGGTTCAGGTCACCGACCAGTGCGGCAAACTCCTGAACCACCTTCGGGTCGGTGATATCTTTGCGTTGTGCGGTCATCGACATCACCAGATGGTTGCGCACCAGCCAGCTGACCAATTGGCTGTCATATTCACTCAGGTGGTGGAGGCGACAAAAATCGTAGGCGTCCACCGCTCCCAGCTCTGAGTGGTTGCCGCCTCGGCCTTTGGCGATATCGTGGAACAGGGCGGCCAGATAGATCAGCTCTTCCTTCGGCAGGGTTTTGGCCAACTGAGTACAGAAGGGATATTCGTCGGCAAACCGATCTACACTCAATCGGCGGATATTGCGTACCACCATCAGGGTATGTTCGTCGACCGTATAGACGTGGAACAGATCGTACTGCATGCGTCCGACGATATTTTCGAACATCGGAATATAGGCGGCCAGTACCCCGTAGATATTCATCCGACGCAATACTCGGGTGAGTCCCACGGGTTGGCGAAGAATCTCCATGAACAGGCTCTGTGCTCGTATATCTTGGCGAAATGCCTCATCGATCAGGTAGGTATGGTTGCGGATCAGGCGTATGGTGCTGGCTCTGACCCCGATCAGGTCGGGGTTTTCCTGCATCACCAGAAACAGTTCCAGCAGCGCGGTCGGGTAGCGTCTGAAAATGCTCTCCTGAGTCACCTCCAGGAACTGGCTGCGATGTTGGAATCGCTGATTGAGTTCGACCGGTTCACCAAGCTCGTCTTTCAGCAGAATGCTCTCCTGAAAGTGTTGCAGCAGCATTTCGTTGAGACGGCTGAGTTCCATCACGGTGCGGTAGTAGTCGCGCATGAAGCACTCGACAGCCAGGTTGGCGTGATCGGCATCATAGCCTAGATAGCTGGCGAGGGTGCGTTGATGGTCGAACAGCAGCCGGTCGTCGCAGCGCCCGGTCAGCAGGTGCAGGGCAAAGCGAACCCGCCAGAGATGATTCTGTCCCTCGATCAGAGTCTGGTACTCGGCTTCGGTGAGAAACCGATGTTTGACCAGGTCGTGCAGGTCCTGGATCTGAAAATGGCGCTTGGCGACCCAACCGATCATCTGAATATCCCGCAATCCGCCGGGACTCTCTTTCAGGTTGGGCTCGAGATTGCTCAGGCTGCAGCCCTGTTTGGTGTGGCGTTTGCGCTGCTCGTTCCATTTGGCTTCAAAAAACTCGTCACTGTTCCACATCTTGTCGGGAGCGATCGCCAGCAGCATATTCTCGAAAAGTGCCTGGGAGCCGGTGAGCAATCGTGCTTCGATGAGGTTGGTGATGACGGTGATGTCCTGTTTGGCCTCCCGCTCCGCATCATCAATGGTTCTTACGCTCTGACCGATCTCCAGGCCGATATCCCAGAGCAGGGTGAGAAACTGCTGTAGCTGGTTCTCGAAGGATTCGAACTGACTCTCGTGTTCGAGCAGAATCATGATGTCGATATCCGAGGCCGGGTGGAGCTCACCCCGGCCATAGCCCCCGACCGCAACCAGGGAGGCCGCCGCCTGGTCGGTAAAAAAGCGCTTCCAGGCCCGTTTCAATATCTCATCGATCAAACGGGCCCGCTCGGCAACCAGGTCACTGGTGGGCGTCTGCCCTGTGGTAAAGCGTTCGTTGACATCCTCAACATAGCGTTTCAGATAGTCTTTGCAGGGTTGGATAGGAGAGACGTCGTGGGTGAACGCCTCTCTCAGGGCGGCATAGTCGATCATAGTACACAGTATAGGGGCAGTAGGTCTCAGGCCATAAGTGAATAAACCGCAAATGGACGCCAATCACCGGGAATCTCCGCAAATCGAGGGCACCATGTGAAAGTTATTCGCGGCATTTTGCGCTATTGGCGTCCATTGGCGGTTAATCTGATTGCGTCACGGATTTCAGCGTTCTGTTTAAGACCGCCTCTGACGGGATTTGACTCCCCGTCAGCAACGACTCTCCCGCTCTTCCTCACGCAGAGTCAGCACTTCAAAGCCGCTCTCGGTAACCAGGATGGTGTGTTCGAATTGGGCCGAAAGGCTACGGTCACGGGTGATCACGGTCCAGCCGTCCGGTTTCAGTTTGACCTGTTGTTTGCCCGCATTGACCATCGGTTCAATGGTGAAGCACATGCCGGGCTGCAGTACCATGCCGGTTCCGGGTTGACCGTAGTGCAGTACCTGGGGGTCCTCGTGGAAATCCTTGCCGATACCATGGCCGCAATACTCCCTGACCACGCTGTAGTGGTGATTCTCGACAAAGGTCTGGATCGCATGACCGATATCGCCGAGTCGGCAGCCAGGCTCTACCTTATTGATCCCCAGCCAGAGTGCATCCTGGGTAACATCGATCAGTCGCTTGGCGAGGATCGAGGGCTGACCGAGGGTGAACATCTTGCTGGTATCGCCATGGTAACCATCCTTGATCACGGTGATATCGATATTCACGATATCCCCTTTTTTAAGACGTTTTTCGTTGGGAATCCCGTGACAGACAACCTGATTCACAGAGGTGCAGATCGACTTGGGAAAGCCTCGGTAGTTCAGCGGTGCCGGAATGGCCTGCTGATGATCGACAATGTAGTCGTGGCAGATACGATCCAGCTCCAGGGTTGTCACGCCAGGCTGTACATGGGGGGCGATCATCTCCAGTACTTCAGCCGCAAGCTTGCCGGCCTGTCTCATCTTTTCTATTTCTTGCGCTGTTTTTATTGTGACGCCCATGTGTGAAATCGCTTGAAAGTCCGGGAAGTTAAAGGAAATGGCGGGTGCGGCAAGATTGTCGCAACAAGCCGGTTATGGTATAAAACGCCCCGCTGAATCGCAAACGCTTCGGCATTCCAAGTCCGCGGAGGCCCTAGGGTTATTCTCGCGGGTAGAAAACACACACATATCGTCACATGGTCCTGGGTGCCTTGGAAGATACTGAGTATTACTAAGTTTTGCTTATTAATCAGTATCATAAGGTTGGACTATGGGGTATGTGGAGGTTTAACCCGATACATATCAGGAGTCACTCATGAGTGAAGTATCAATGCGCCAGATGCTTGAGGCAGGCGTACATTTTGGTCATCAGACCCGTTACTGGAACCCGAAAATGGGTTCTTACATCTTTGGTCATCGCAATAAGATCCACATCGTCAATCTGGAAAAGACGATGCCCCTTTTCAAGGATGCGATGAACTTCATCGGTTCCCTCTCGGCCAACGGCGGCAAGGTTCTGTTCGTCGGCACCAAGCGTGCAGCACAGTCGGTGGTACGTGAAGAGGCGGAACGTTGCGGTATGCCTTTCGTCAACCATCGCTGGTTGGGCGGCATGCTGACCAATTTCAAGACCATCAAACAGTCGATCAAGCGACTCAAAGAGCTTGAGGCGATGTTCGAAGATGGCAGTGTTGAACAGCGCTTCAACAAGAAAGAGGCGCTCGGCCTGAGCCGCGAGCTGGAGAAGCTGGAGCGCAGCCTGGGCGGCATCAAGAACATGAACGGTCTGCCGGACGCTCTCTATATCATCGACGTCGGTCACGAGAAAAACGCTGTGGCTGAAGCCCGCAAGCTGGGTATTCCGGTGATCGGTGTGGTGGATACCAACAACGATCCGGATGATATCGATTACGTGATTCCGGGTAATGACGATGCGATTCGCGCGATTCAGCTCTATGTGCAGGGTGCATCGGCCGCGATTCTGGAAGGTCGCGCCAGCGCTGCAAACAGTGTGGCGGCAAACAGTAACGAGGAGTTTGTCGAGGTAGCGCCTGACCAGGCCTGAGCCATCGGCAAAGCGACCGGACTCCCCGGAGTCCGGTAAGCATTCTCTTGTTAAGACAGTTTTAAATACTTAAATATTATAGGTAGGCGTATTATGGCAATTACAGCCTCTCTGGTGAAAGAGCTGCGCGATCGTACCGGCGCAGGGATGATGGAGTGTAAAAAGGCATTGGTCGAGTCCAATGGCGATGTGGATGCAGCCATCGAACAGATGCGCAAATCCGGTCAGGCGAAGGCAGCCAAAAAGGCGGGTCGTATCGCGGCAGAGGGTATCATCGTACTGAGTTTCAACGATGACAGTACCCAGGGTGCAATGGTTGAGGTCAACTGTGAAACCGATTTTGTCGGCAAGGACGACAATTTCACCTCATTTGCAAAGGCCGTTGCTGAGCGTGTGCTGGCCGGTGGTGCAGACGATGTGGCCGCACTGATGGAGCAGCCGCTGCATGAAGGTGAAGAGACCACCGTCAACCAGGCCCGTGAGGCGCTGGTTTCTAAACTCGGCGAAAACATGAATGTACGCCGTTTTGTCCGTTTCAATGCCTCATCCGGCAAGCTGGTCAGCTATCGCCACGGTGTTCGTATCGGTGTGGTGCTCGAGCTCGACGGTGGTGATGAGGAGCTGGGGCGTGATCTGGCGATGCATATTGCGGCAACCAATCCGGTCTGTCTCTCGGCGGAGCAGATGCCACAGGATATGATGGACAAAGAGCGTGAGATTGTAACCGCTCAGGCCAAAGAGAGTGGCAAGCCGGATGAGATCATCGCGAAAATGGTCGAAGGTCGGATGCGCAAGTATCTCGCAGAGAACACCTTGATGGGTCAGGCTTTCGTCAAGGATCCGGATACCAGCGTGGAAAAACTGCTGAAAAGCAAAAATGCACAGATTGTGGATTACAAGCGCTTTGAAGTTGGCGAAGGTATCGAGAAGAAGCAGGAAAACTTTGCTGAAGAGGTCATGGCGCAAGCCAAGATGTCTTAACTTTTCCGCGCCAGCCCATAGGCCGCTCCCGCTACGGCGGGATCGGCTGTGGTAAGGCATGGCTTAGCGGCGGATGCCTTTCCCCAGCCAGTCACCCCGGTGGCTGGTCACAATTACTAACAGACCCCAGGAAAGGGATGATATGAGTTCGCTAATTTGCCAACGCATCTTGCTGAAACTGAGTGGCGAGGCCCTGATGGGAGAGGGGGACTTCGGTATCGATCCCAGTGTGCTCCAGCGGGTTGCCGAGGAGATCAGGGATCTGATCGGTGCCGGCATTCAGATGGGGGTTGTGATTGGCGGTGGCAACATCTTTCGTGGCGCCGGACTGGCTCAAGGCGGCTTCGACCGGGTACGGGGCGACCAGATGGGCATGCTGGCCACGGTGATGAACTCCCTGGCGATGCAGGATATGCTCTCCCGCCTGGGCGTGGAGGCCGATGTCTACTCGGCGCTGAGCATGCCCGATGTTTGCGAACTCTTTACTGCAAGAGATGCAAGACACAGCCTGGATCAGGGCCGGGTCGCCATTCTTGCGGCCGGTACCGGCAATCCCTATTTTACCACTGACTCCGCAGCCAGCTTGAGAGCGGTGGAAATCAAAGCGGATCTGTTGATCAAGGCGACCAAGGTGAATGGCGTCTATTCAGCCGACCCGATGAAAGATCCCCAGGCGACCTTCTATCCCCGTTTGACATACGATCGTGCTTTGGCGGAAAACCTTCAGGTAATGGATGCCACGGCGATCGTTCTGTGCCGAGATAATGGCATGCCCCTGCGGATCATGAACATAAACGACCCGGGTGCCCTCATGCGTTTGATGCATGGAGAGGCAATTGGCTCCCTGGTGGAAAAAGGCGACTGACTATGATTGATGATATTAAAAGTGATGCGGCGACCCGTATGGGTAAGAGTGTAGAGTCCCTGGTGCATGAACTGGCCAAAGTGCGAACCGGTCGTGCCCATCCCAGCCTGTTGGATCATATCCGGGTTGACTACTACGGGTCGGATGTACCGATCAGCCAGGTGGCCAATATCAATGTCGAGGATGCCCGCACACTGACCGTGGTACCCTGGGAAAAGAACATGGTCTCGGTTGTGGAGAAGGCGATTATGACATCCGATCTGGGGCTCAACCCAATGAGTGCCGGTTCGGTTTTACGGGTGCCAATGCCGCCGTTGACCGAAGAGCGTCGTAAAGATCTGATTCGGGTCGTTCGCCAGGAGGCGGAACAGGCCAAGGTGGCTGTACGCAACATCCGGCGTGATGCCAACCACGACCTCAAGGATCTGGTCAAAGAGAAGATGATTTCAGAGGATGACGAACACCGGGGGCAGGAACTGATCCAGAATCTGACAGACAAACACATCAAACAGGTTGATGCGTTGCTGGAGGAGAAAGAGAAGGACTTGATGGAGATTTAACTCTCCAAACGGCTTCTGATGAACTCTTTATGACAAGCGGCATGACAAAGGACTCCGAAACTGTCGTCGCAGAACTGCCTCGGCATGTGGCGATTATCATGGATGGCAATGGCCGATGGGCACAAAAGCGCGGCCTGCCGCGTTATGCCGGTCACCCGGCGGGTGTCGATGCGGTGCGCCGGGTGGTTGAAGCTTGTGTGGTGCGTCAGATTCCGGTTCTGACCCTGTTTGCCTTCAGCAGCGAGAACTGGCGTCGACCCGCCAAAGAGGTCAATCTGATCATGGACCTTTTCATTCGCTCCCTGAGGAAAGAGGTCAAGCGACTCGACCGCAATCAGGTCAAGCTCAAAGTCATTGGCGATCGCAGTGCATTTTCCAAAAAGCTGCAGCAACAGATTGCAGAAGCGGAGCAGCAGACCGCATCCAATCAAGGCCTGCTGTTGCAGGTGGCGGCCAACTACGGTGGTCGCTGGGATATTACCCAGGCTGCAAAAAGCCTGGCTCAATCGGTAGCCGCAGGCGAGCTCTCGGCCGAACAGGTCGATGAGCAGGCGCTGACAGAGCGCCTCTCATTTGCCGGGGTGCCGGAACCCGATCTGTTCATTCGCACCGGCGGTGAGAAACGCATCAGCAACTTCCTGTTGTGGCAATGCGCCTACACCGAGCTCTACTTCACGGATCTGCTCTGGCCGGATTTTGATGACCAGGCCCTGGAAGCGGCAATTCAGGATTATTCAGGCCGACAACGTCGTTTCGGTCGTACCGGAGAGCAGGTTCAGGGACAGACTGCTGAAGCCTCCTGAGCTGTCCGATATGCTGAAACAGCGCGTCATCACAGCCCTGATTCTGGCCCCCCTGGTCATCTCCTCAGTACTGCTGCTGCCTACCGCTTATGTCGCCTTGCTGCTCGCCGTGGTGGTGCTGGTGGGCAGTCGGGAATGGGCCAGGCTGAGTGGTTTTACCGCTCTGCCTCAGCAACTGCTCTACACACTGCTGATGCTGCTACTGCTTGGCTGCAGCTACCTCTGGCTGCCCGCTGCGTGGATTCCCGCCATTATCGGGATTGCGGTGCTCTGGTGGTGCTTTGTGTTGCTGCGGATTATTCGCTATCGATCGGAGCATACTCCATCCGAAAACGCTCTGCTGAAAGGCCTGGAGGGGATTGTCGTGCTGCTTCCCCCCTGGCTTGCCTTGGTTACCCTGCATCAGATACCCGACTTCGGCCCCGGTTTGATGCTGTTTGTTCTGATGCTGATCTGGAGTGCCGATGTGGGTGCCTACTTTGCAGGGCATCGCTGGGGCAACCACAAACTGGCGCCTCAGGTGAGTCCGGGCAAGACCAGAGAGGGTGTCTACGGCGCCATGGTCAGTGCACTGCTGTGTGGGGTGGTTCTGCTGTGGTGGCTGGATACCTCTCTCCTCAAATCAATGCTGATACTGCTTCTCTGCCTGGTCACCATGCTCTCTTCGGTAGTTGGGGATCTGTTTGAGAGTCTGTTGAAGCGGCAAAGGGGAATGAAAGACAGCGGTACCCTGCTGCCCGGGCATGGTGGTATGTTGGATCGTATCGATAGCCTGACGGCCGCGGCTCCGGTATTTCTGTTCGGCCTGACCCTGCTGGGGGTAGCGTGATGATAGGTTTGACCATTCTGGGATCCACCGGCTCGATCGGCATCAGCACCCTGGATGTGGTAGCCAGGCATCCGGATCGGTATCAGGTTGTTGCGTTGACCGCCAATCGGGATGTGCAGGGGCTGCTCAGCCAGTGCGAACGGTTTCAGCCGAAGATTGCGGTGATGGCCGATGCGCATTGCGCCGATCAATTGGCTAAAGGGCTGAATGAGCGCGGACTGGCGATTGAAGTGCTCTCCGGGCTGCGGGGGCTGGAGATCGCCGCGGCTATGCCGCAGGCCAACTATGTCATGGCGGCGATTGTCGGTGCGGCCGGTCTGTTACCGACTCTGGCTGCTGTGCGGGCCGGCAAACGTCTGCTGCTGGCCAATAAAGAGGCCTTGGTCGTGGCCGGTGATCTATTCATGCAGGAAGTGAGGGCGCACAATGCCATGGTGCTTCCCATCGACAGTGAACACAATGCTGTGTTCCAGTGCATGCCGGAGGGTTACCGGGGCGATCTGCTGCAATCCGGGGTCAAGCGTATTCTGCTCACCGCATCCGGTGGGCCGTTTCGTGTAACCCCGGTGGAAACCCTGCACCATGTCACCCCCGAACAGGCCTGTGCCCATCCCAACTGGGAGATGGGCCGGAAGATCTCAGTCGATTCGGCAACCATGATGAATAAGGGGCTGGAGGTGATCGAGGCCCATTGGTTGTTTCAGGCCGGGCCGGAGAAGATCGAGGTTGTGTTGCACCCCCAGAGTGTCATCCACTCCATGGTGGAGTATGCCGATGGCTCGGTGCTTGCCCAGCTGGGACAGCCGGATATGCGAACACCGATCGCTCACGCACTGGCCTGGCCGGATCGGATTGAGTCCGGGGTGGAAAGTCTGGATCTTTTTCAGATCGGCCGTCTCGATTTCGAACCACCGGATCCGCAGCGATTTCCCTGCCTGGGACTGGCCTATCAGGCAATCCAGAGTGGCGGTACCGCCAGTGCGGTACTGAATGCGGCCAATGAAGTGGCGGTGGATGCTTTTCTCAATCGGCGTCTTGGTTTTACCGGGATTGCTGAGGTGGTCGAGGAGACCATGCAACGGCAGCCGGTGGAGCCGGTCAAAGATCTGGAGAGCCTGCTGGAGGCGGACCGTAGTGCGCGCAGTATGGCGGAACAAGTTGTCCTGAAAAGGGTCTCAAGCTGCGGTATCAGCTGATTAGATATAATGAATTCACTACTCTTCACCATCATCTCGTTCCTTGTTGCACTGGCAATCCTGATTGCCGTCCATGAGTTCGGCCACTTCTGGGTGGCGCGTAAACTGGGGGTCAAGGTGCTGCGTTTCTCCATTGGCTTCGGCAAGCCGCTGTGGAAAAAGACCAGTCGGGTTGATGGTACAGAATACGTCGTTGCGGCCATCCCCCTCGGCGGCTATGTGAAAATGCTCGATGAACGGGAAGCACCGGTGCCTGAGGCGATGCAGAATCAGGCGTTCAACCGCCAGTCCCTGCCGGTGCGCAGTGCCATCGTGGTGGCCGGTCCCCTGTTCAACTTCCTATTCGCGATTTTTGCCTTCTGGCTGATTTTTGTCACCGGTGATACCGGCCTCAAGCCGCTGGTCGGCAAGGTGGAGGAGGGGTCCCTGGCGCAGCAGAGTGGCTTCGTGGTGGGTGACCGGATTACATCGGTTGCCGGTAAAGCTACCCCCACCTGGGAGAATGTCATCTATACCATGCTCTCCCAGGCGCTGGATAAGGATACCCTGCAGATCGACGTTTCCAACCCAGACCAGGGAGAGCGTCAGGTTCTGCTGCCAAGTCACGACCTTGCGACGATGGCGGAAGAGGGGCAACTGCTGACCAATCTGGGGTTGACTCCCGACCGGCCGGAGATCCCTCCGGTGATCGCTGAGATCGTGCCTGGTGAACCAGCTGACAAAGCTGGATTGAAGGTGGGCGATCGGATCGTGCGGGTGGATGAGCTGCCGGTTACCGATTGGGCTGAGTGGGTTGAATATGTCCGGGAGCGCCCGGGTCAGCTGATGTTGATGGAGGTTGAGCGGGGCAGGGAGTCACTGATCCTCGAGGTGACACCGAAATTGATGAAACCCGATCAGGGCGAGCCCTATGGCCGGATCGGTGCAGGGGTTGAGCAGATACCGAGTGAGCTGTGGGATGACTATCGGGCGATTGTCCGCTATGGGCCCCTGGAATCGGTCGGACAGGCGATCGAGAAGAGCTGGGACCTGTCTGTGCTGATGCTGCGGATGCTCGGCAAGATGATCATCGGTGAGGTCTCGGTCAAAAACCTCAGCGGACCGATATCGATTGCTGATACTGCTGGAAAATCGGCGAGTTTTGGCCTGATCTATTTTATTAAGTTTCTCGCTGTCGTGAGCATCAGTCTGGGGGTGTTGAATCTGCTACCCATACCTGTGCTGGACGGTGGGCATCTCTTTTATTTTCTGATCGAAGCGATTAAGGGTAAACCGTTGTCGGATCGGTTCATGGAACAGGGGCAGAAAATCGGCCTGTTGATTCTGCTCGGTGTCATGAGCCTCGCTTTTTATGTCGATCTGAACCGGTTTCTGGGGTAGCCATTCGTATCAGTTCAAGGGGATAGCTCTGTATCCTGAAGCAGTAAGATAACTTATACTTACGCCCTTTCGTGACTTTGCTGGTCTGTCGGAGATATCTGCCAATTGGCAGCCGAATAATGAATAAACTCTGTTGTTTCAATACATAATGCCATTTTTCTTGCGGATATTTATCACTCTATCGATGTTTGTCGGCGCCCTGTTTCCGCAACTGGCGGCCGCCTTTATCGTTCAAGACATCCGTGTCGAGGGGCTTCAGCGCATCTCAGCGGGTACGGTTTTCAACTATTTACCGGTGAAAACCGGTGATGAAGTGAATGCGGGTAACACCGCTAAAATCATTCGTGCCCTGCACAAAACCGGTTTTTTTCAGGAGATTCGGCTCGAGCGTGAAGGGGATGTACTGATCGTCTTTGTCCATGAGCGGCCGGCCATTGCCGAGATCGACATAACCGGTAACAAAGATCTCGATACGGATCGGTTGATGGCAGGGCTCAAGGATGTTGGGCTAGCCGAGGGGCGGGTCTTCAAACGCGCCCTGCTGGAACAGGTCGAACAAGAGCTCAACCGGCAATATTTCGCCCGCGGCAAATATGGCGTCAAGATCAAATCTACGGTGACCCCGCTCGAACGCAACCGGGTGGGGATCGATATCGAGATCTCTGAAGGACTGACGGCGCGGATTAAAAACATCAACATCATCGGCAACTCGGCCTATGAAGATGATGAGCTGCTCGATGAATTTGAGCTGGGTGTGCCGGCCTGGTACGCCATCTTCTCCAGCCGCGACAAATACTCCAAACAGGCCCTTTCCGGGGATTTGGAAACTTTGCGCTCCTACTACCTGGATCGGGGTTATATCGATTTCAAAATCGAATCGACCCAGGTTTCGATTACTCCGGACAAGAAGGATATCTACATCACCATTGCCCTCGACGAGGGGGATGTGTTCACCCTCAGTGATATCAAACTGGCCGGTGATCTGGAACTGCCGGAAGAGGAACTGTTTCCGTTGATCCACCTGCGCCGGGGCGGGGTATTCTCACGTAAGCGGGTCACCGCCAGTGCTGAGCGCCTGAATAAAAAGTACTCCGATGCAGGCTATGCCTTTGCCAACGTCAACAGCATACCGGATATCGACCGAGAGAACCGCAAGGTGGCCATCACCTATTTCGTCGATCCGGGTAAACGGGTCTATGTCCGTTATATCAACATCTCCGGTAATTCAACCACCCGCGATGAGGTATTGCGCCGGGAGATGCGTCAGATGGAATCGGCCTGGTTCTCCGGTGAAAAGACCCGGCTCTCCCGGGAGCGTTTGCAGCGGCTTGGCTTCTTCAACGATGTCAATATGGAGACCCCGGCCGTGCCGGGTACCACGGATCTGGTGGACGTCAATCTGAGCGTCACCGAAGCCGCCTCGGGCAGCCTGAGCGCCGGTGTCGGTTACTCTGAGACTCAGGGTGTACTGTTCAACGCCAGCATCAGTCAGAACAACTTTCTGGGCACCGGCAACCGGGTCAGTGCCGGTTTTGATACCAGTGATGCGACCAAGAAGGTATCCATCGTCTATACCAATCCTTACTACACGATCGATGGGATCAGTCAGGGCTATGAGCTGAGCTATCGGGAGACCGACTTTTCAGAGCTGAATATCTCCAGCTATTCTACCGATGTGGGGCGTGTGGGGATCAATTTCGGCGTGCCGGTATCCGAGTACGATCGTCTGAGATTCAGCCTGGCCTATGAAAACACGAAATTTTTCATCGCCGACTCGGCCTCGGATGAAATCAAGGCTTTCGAAGAGAAATATGGCACGAAATTTTCCGATTTCGAACTGGTCGGCAGCTGGATTCGGGATAGCCGGGATCGGGCGATCTTTCCGAACAAGGGTGGCCGCCAGGTCTTCACCACGGAATTGAACACACCGGGCAGTGATCTTCAGTATTACCGTATCAGCTACCGGAACGCCCAGTATTTCCCCTTGACCAACAATTTGACCTTAAAACTGAACGGTGAGTTGGGTTATGGTGACGGTTACGGCAATAATGAAGAGTTGCCGTTCTATCGAAATTTCTACGCCGGTGGCATTGGCTCGGTGAGGGGGTTTGAAGAGAATACCCTGGGGCCGAAGGATTCAGAAGACGATGCGCTGGGCGCAAATGCTAGAATCGTGGGTCAGATCGAGTTACTGTTCCCGATCTTCGGTGACGACTTCAAGGATACGGTACGTGCCGGGCTGTTTGCCGATGTGGGCAATGTCTTCGATCTGGCGAATAACGAGGAGATCAAATGGGATGAATTTAGGGCTTCTACGGGTCTGATGTTATCCTGGTTTTCTCCAGTAGGTGCACTCTCGTTCAGTTTGGGTTATCCACTGAAAGAGGAAGAGGGTGACAAGACTAAATCGCTGCAATTCCGAATTGGTAGCGGATTCTGAAATTAATTAGGGAGTCGATGGGTGAACTCAATACGTTTTTTACTAATCACTTTGACCTTGGCAATATTGGCTGCAGGTAGTGCTTACGCTGAGGAGTATCGCATTGCTTTCGTCAATGCCACCAAGGTATTTGAAGAATCACCGCAATACAAGACCGCGCGCGAACGCCTGCAGACAGAGTTTTCCCGTCGGGAGAAAGACCTGCTGGCCTCGCAGAAGCAGCTCAAACAGCTTGAGGAGAAACTGCAGCGGGATGGTTCGGTGATGAGTGAGTCCGAGGTCAAACGTCTTGAACGGGATATCCTCAGCCGCAGCCGCAAATTGAAAAATGCCCAGACAGAGTTTCGTGAGGATCTGAATCTGCGCCAGAACGAAGAGTTCAAGAAGCTGCGCCAGCAGGTTCGCGAAGTCATTCAGGAAGTGGGTAAGAGCGAGAATATCGATCTGATCGTCTCTGACGGTGTGGTCTATTTCAGTAAAAAGATCGACATTTCTGACAAGGTGTTGGAAAAGCTGCGTGAACGCAAAGCTGAATAATCCGGATTTGTACACTTGTCTATTCGACTCGGAGAACTAGCTGAGGCGGTAGGTGCTGAGCTGCGCGGAGACCCGGAGATCACCATTCAAGGGGTCGGTACGCTGCAGCGAGCCACTGAGGGGCAGCTGAGCTTTCTCAGTAATAGCGCGTATCGTTGCTACCTTACGCAGACCGGTGCTTCAGCCGTCATATTGTCGGAGGAGGCCGCAACCGACTGCCGCGTAGCGGCACTGATAACCGACAACCCCTATCTGGCTTACGCACGGGCTGCCAGCCTGCTATTCCCTGCTGCTGAAGCGACTCCCGGAATCGCCGACTCTGCCGTTATCGCCGCATCGGCTGAAATCGATCGAACAGCCTCGATCGGCCCCTGCAGTGTCATCGGTGAACGGGTCAGGATTGGTGCCGAGGTGGTCGTGGGTCCAGGCTCAGTGATCGAATCGGACTGTGAGATCGGAGCGCAGACAAGGCTGATGGCACGGGTAACCCTATGCCATCGGACCCGAATAGGCGCTCGTTGTCTGCTCCATCCGGGGGCGGTTTTGGGCGCCGATGGATTTGGTCTGGCCAACGATCAGGGGCGATGGATCAAGGTACCCCAGCTGGGCCGGGTCTGGCTCGGCGATGATGTGGAGATCGGCGCCAATACCACGATAGATCGGGGTGCTTTGGAAGATACGATTCTGCATGACGGTGTTAAGCTTGATAACCTGATACAGATCGCGCACAACGTGGAAGTGGGCGAGCACACTGCGATGGCGGGATGTGCAGGCGTTGCCGGCTCGACGAAGATCGGCAGGAACTGTACTATCGGCGGTCAAACCGGTCTGGTAGGGCATATCACGATAGGTGATAATGTACATATTTCAGGGGCGGCCCTGGTTTCTCGTTCATTTCCCAAGGCAGGCTATTACAGCGGTAATCTACCCGCCATGGAGAATAGTGCTTGGCGAAAGTTGATCGCCAGGCTCAGACGCCTTGATGATATGGCCAAAGATCTGAAATTGTTGAAAAAAACGATGAAATCTCTCACTGGAGAGTCATTCAAATGAAAAGTTTGAGTCATGGGAGGGTAGTTTGATAGCGATGGACATCAATAAGGTGCTGAGCCTGCTGCCGCACCGTTATCCCTTTCTGCTGATCGATCGGGTTACCGAGTATGAAAAAAATACCCGTTTGCAGGCACTGAAAAATGTCACTTATAACGAACCCTTTTTTAATGGGCATTTTCCGATTCAACCGGTGATGCCCGGTGTTCTGATCGTCGAGGCGATGGCCCAGGCGACAGGTTTGCTGGCGATGGAGTCCAATCCGGAAACGGTGAATGAGACCACCATCTATCTGTTTGTCGGTATCGACAAAGCCCGTTTCAAACAGCAGGTAGAGCCTGGCGATCAGCTGATCATTGATGTGCAGCAGAACAAACTTAAGCGGGGCATCGGATTCTTTACCTGCTCGGCGACTGTCGATGGCCGCACGGTGGCTACAGCAGAGATCATGTGTACTGCCAGGGAGATAGGCAACTGATCGATTCACGCGCAGTTATAGATCCTCAGGCAGAACTGGATGAGGGGGTCACCATCGGACCCTTCTCGATCATTGGTCCTGATGTGAGCATCGGCACCGGCACGGTGATCGGCCCCCATGTGGTCGTCAATGGGCCGACCCGTATCGGCCGGGACAACCGCATCTACCAGTTTGCCTCTGTCGGCGAAGATCCCCAGGATAAGAAATATGCAGGAGAACCGACCACGCTGGAGATCGGCGATCGGAATGTGATTCGGGAGTTTGCCACCCTGCATCGGGGTACGGTTCAGGATCAGGGAATCACCCGCATCGGTAACGACAATCTGTTGATGGCTTATATCCATGTGGCCCATGACTGTGTCTTGGGTGATCAAGTGATCATGGCCAATGCGGCCTCACTGGGCGGCCATGTGAAGATTGACGATCATGCCATTCTGGGAGGTTTTTCCAAGGTACATCAATTCTGCCGTATCGGCGCCCACAGCTTTTCCGGAATGGGTTCCGCGATCAATATGGATCTACCTCCCTATATGATGGCAGCCGGTCAGCCGACCAAACCCTATGGTATCAATCGTGAGGGATTGAGCCGGAGAGGTTTCAGTAAGGACGCCATCCAGCAGATCAAGCGGGCTTACAAAATAATCTATCATTCAGGACAACGTCTGGATGCCGCACGTGAGGAGATCGAAAGCCTGGCCTCGGAAACTCCCGAACTGAAGATTCTCGTCGATTTCCTCTCCCATAGCGGACGAGGCATTCTGCGTTAGACTTCAGCCGAACCTGCTTTCAGAGCACCCTCTGATGCAATCCGTAAAACAGCAAAAAGCCATGAGAGTCGGCATCATCGTGAATGAGGTTTCCGGTGATCAGCTGGCTGCGGCCTTGATCCAGGCCTTGCGGGAGCGATCACCAGAGATGGTTTTCGAAGGTATGACCGGTCCGTTGATGGAGGCGGCCGGTTGCCGCTCCCTGGCGAGCATGGATCCGGTCATGGGGCTGTTCGAGGTGCTGGGTCATCTGCCCGGATTGCTGAAAACCCGCCGCCAACTGATCAGCCACTTTCTCAATGATCCCCCGGATCTGGTTCTGGGTGTGGATGCACCGGATTTCAACCTGGCGCTGGAGACCCGGCTCAAGCAGTCGGGCATCAAAACGGCCCACTGGGTGAGCCCCACCGTTTGGGCCTGGCGGCAGGGTCGGGTTAAAAAATTGCGCCAGGCGGTCGACTTAATGCTGTGTATCTTCGATTTTGAGGTGGATTTTCTACAGCAGCATCAGGTGCCTGCTGCCTACGTTGGTCATCCGCTTGCTGATCAGATTCCGCTGCAGCCGGTGGATCCACTTGTGGTCAGGAGTGAACTGGGATTAGCACCCGAGCGACCGGTGGTGGCACTGCTTCCTGGCAGTCGGATGAGTGAGGTGAGTCGGCTGGCCGAACCTTTTGCAGAAACGGCGTGTTGGTTGAAGCGGCAAAAACCTGAACTGCAGTTTGTCGCCCCCATGGTGAACGAGACAATTAAGCAGGCGTTTCAGGCGGCTTTGGCAAAGCAATCGCCGAGTGTGGATGTGAAGCTGCTTGATGGTCGATCCAGCGTGGCGATCAGCGCCGCAGATCTGGTTTTGACCGCTTCGGGAACCGCTACGCTTGAGACACTGTTACTGAAAAAGCCGATGGTTGTCGCCTACAGATTGTCTCCGCTTACAGCCTGGTTGATCCGTCGTTTCAATCTGCTGAAGACACCCTATGTGGCGATTGCCAATCTGCTGTCAGAGAAGATGCTGGCGCCGGAGTTTCTGCAAGAGGCCTGTCAGGCAGAACGGATGGGGCAGGCGATCGTCGATCTGCTGGATGACCCGCAGCAGCGTGAGGAAATTGCGCAGCGTTATCAACAGATCCACCAGCATCTGCGGCAGAATGCTGCTGAAAGGGCGGCGGATCTGGTTCTCGACTTGATTGGCTCGAATCAATGACGAGGTTCACTATTAAGTCGACATACTTAGTTGGGTTAATAGGAGTGGCACTTATTTAAGGGGCATTTACGCCCCAATTTTACTGGAGAAGTTGGGCCACTCTAAAAGATGAACAGTTATTCGCGACATTTTGCGGTGATTAGCGTTCATTTGCGGTTTATTCTCTGAAGTTAAGTGCCATTCGGGTTAATAGGACCAGATGGCATGAATTAAAACCGATAAAAACGGCCCTTGTTGTATATCAATAAGTCTCGTCAGAAATTAGGTATAAGGAGGCACATTTCAAGCAATGGCTGCACTACTCCACGAGCTGATATTTGAGTCTGCCATCGACAGGCCGGAACAGCCAGCCCTGCAGTATAAGTCTTCGCTGCTCGACTATGCACAACTGGCCAGTCAGCTTCGGCTGTTTGCCGGTTCACTGCAGACGATCGGTATCGAGCCCTCCGATCGTGTCGCCATCTATCTGCCGAAATGTCTTGAGAATGTGATTGCCATCTTTGGCACTCTGGCTGCCGCGGCGGTGTTCGTACCGATCAATCCGGTACTCAAGCCCCATCAGGTGTTGCATATCCTGAAAGATTGCGATGCCAAACTGCTGATCACAACCTGTGGTAAATATCGCGCTTTGGTGGATGATCTCGACGAAGCTGTGGATCTGAATAATCTGGTTGTGATAGACGATTGCGATATCAGTGAGGCCACTGCCGGTGTGCAGCATCTCTTTTCATGGGATGGGTTCATGCATCTGGATCAGCCGGATGGTCTGCCGCAAATCAATGACACCGACCTGGCTGCGCTGCTCTATACATCCGGCAGTACCGGCCGCCCCAAAGGTGTGATGCTGAGTCACCGTAACATGGTGGTTGGTGCGAAGAGTGTGGCAGAGTATCTGGATAATCGTCCCTCTGACCGGATTCTGGTCGTGCTGCCACTCAGTTTCGACTATGGGATGAGTCAGTTGACGACCGCCTTTTTGGTGGGCGCCACGGCGGTACTGATCAACTATCTGTTACCGATGGAGGTGATCAATACCCTGGTTAAAGAGCGCATCACCGGTCTTGCCGCCGTGCCGCCGCTTTGGAATGCGCTGGTGGAGTTGCATTGGCCTGGTGAGATCGCCGAACATCTCAGATATGTCACCAGCTCAGGCGGTGTGGTGCCGGTGGAGACGACACAACAGTTGCGCCGCAATCTACCGAATACCGAGATCTATCTGATGTATGGCTTAACCGAAGCCTTTCGTTCAACCTATCTGTCGCCGGATCAGCTTGATCGTCGCCCGACCTCCATGGGGCAAGCGATTCCAAATGCCGAGGTGCGGGTCTTGAGGGCTGACGGTACACCCTGTGGCATTGACGAACCCGGTGAACTGGTTCATCTGGGCCCATTAGTGGCACAGGGTTACTGGAAAGACGGTCAGGCCACCCGGCAACGGTTTCGCCCGATTCCCGACATGCCGGAGCAATCGATTGCTGTATGGTCCGGTGATATCGTGAAGCGGGATGGCGAAGGCTATCTCTACTTCATCGGACGAGCGGATGATCAGATTAAAACCTCAGGTTATCGAGTCAGTCCGCATGAGATTGAATCGATTTTTCAGGCGACAGGGTTGTTGAATGAAGTGGTCGCCTTGGGGGTGCCTCATCCAGTGCTGGGTCAATCGATCGTGTTGATCGCTGAACCCAAGTTGGATCGGGCGGTTACCGAAGAGCTGCTGATCAATCGCTGTAAAAAACAGCTGACCAGTTATATGATTCCCAGCCGGATCATATTGCGCGACGCCATACCAACCAATCCCCACGGCAAACTGGATCGAAAGCTGTTGGCTCAGCAGTTATTGGATGAAATTGCCGATTAACAACAAAAAACCTCCTACTGAAAGATTCCGCTCATATGAAAGCTAAACAGAAATTGCCAAATGCCCAGCTTATCGCCGGGGTTGATGAAGTCGGCCGGGGACCTTTGGCCGGTCCAGTCGTGGCGGCTGCCGTGATACTCCACCCGGAACAGCCGATTGAAGGGCTGGCCGATTCGAAGAAGCTGAGTGAAAAGCGCCGCGAGTCGCTTGATCTGATCATCCGTGAAAGGGCCTACAGCTGGTCCCTAGGGCGCGCGGAGGTGGAAGAGATAGACCAGATCAATATATTGCAGGCCAGTCTGCTGGCGATGAAACGGGCCGTTGAAGGATTGGCGGAAGCGCCGGCTCACGCCCTGGTGGATGGTAAACATCTGCCCCAATTGAGTTGCACCGCCGATGCTGTGATCGGTGGTGACAGCCGTGTTGAAGCAATCAGCGCGGCTTCGATCATTGCCAAGGTTGCCAGGGACAGGGAGATGGTTGAGCTGGATCTGAAGTATCCCGGTTATGGATTGGCCAAACATAAGGGTTATCCCACCAAGCAACACCTTCTGGGGCTGGAGGAATTGGGTGTTACACCCATACATCGTCGCTCCTTCGGACCGGTGAAGCGTCTGTTGGGGGCGTAATCTAATGGCCGCTAATTTACGCTAATCACCGCGAATGATCGCCAATCGTAGGTGCCATTTTTTTAGTCCGCAAATGAACGCTAATGAACGCAAATAAGAGTCGCAAATTGAATGAGTGGCTAGGATTGGATTGAACCCATACTTAAATAAGCCCTGTGACTATTTTGCGGTAATTGACGTCCATTCGCGGTTTGATTCAACGGCTCCAGGCCAATCTGACACTAAACAACCATTAGCGTTTATTCGCGTTCATTTGCGGACTAAATTCTTAAAAACTCTGCCTCTAGTGATTGTTATCTTGTTGGCAAGTCCCTGTTTCGCCCTCCTGGGCGAGTCACTTTTCTTTTGCGCCAAAAGAAAAGTAACCAAAAGAAAGGGCGCCCGGCCGTCACGCCCCTTCGGGTCCGCTGCGATGCTCGGCAAAAACCGGCGGGCCTGAAACTCGCTT
>JAKSBX010000164.1 GCA_022360905.1 Chromatiales bacterium | reverse complement strand
TCATCGCCGAGCAGAACGGCACCACGCATTACTTCGACAGGGGGCTTGGTATGGCCTTTTTCATCGGCAATTTCCCCTTCGACCAGCACCAGTTCGCCGCGATAGGCGTAGAGCCCTGAGGTGGAAGTCTGATCCAGGAAACACTATCATCTTCTTAGTGGCAGATAGTGTAAATTTCAAGGCGGAACACTGTGACGTTATCACTCACGGTTTTGCTAGCCATCATATTTTGTCGGTATGCTAAACCGAATAAAGATAAAGACTCGTATTGGGCATAAGCTGGTATATTACAAAATTGGATATTGTTCATCATAATAAACCGGTATATTTATACCCATCTGTCAAGACATAAAAATCGATCATAATATTGGAAGTACGCTATGTGTGGTTTTGCAGGTATCCTAAATTTTAATGCTCTCGGCGCTTGCCCGGATGCAACCATGAAAGCAATGGGTGAAGCTTTGAGATTCAGGGGGCCTGATGACGAAACTTTCTATCAGGATGATAACCTGTCTTTTGTCTTTAGAAGACTGTCGATCATTGATATTGAAGGCGGAGCTCAGCCAATCTGGAATAAAGACAAGTCAATATTTGTTGCTGTCAATGGAGAAATCTACAATCATCTGGCGTTAAGGGAAATCCTTCAAAAAGATACTGAATTCTCATCTGATTCAGATTCGGAAATTGTTCTGCATCTGTATGAAGAATTCGGCACCAGCGCTTTTGAGAAATTAAATGGCATGTTTGCGATCACCATATGGGATCGAAAAAATAAAGAGCTTGTGCTGTGCAGGGACAGAATTGGTATAAAGCCTCTCTATTATGCAGAAACCGCAAGCGGTTTTTTATTTGGTTCTGAATTGAAAGCCTTATTAAGGTACCCAGACTGTCCAAGGGAGCTGAACTGGTCCAACTTGAATGAACCAGGCCTTCAGGACAGCATGGAAGTTTCAAGTTTCGTGGAAGGCGTCGCCCATTTTCCTGCCGGCTGCTATTGCAAAATATCCGCGCAACAAGATATTACGTTTGAGAGATACTGGTCGCTGGATAAACATATCTCAAATTCAATAAGTAATGATTCCAAAACCTTGGAGCAATATGTGGAATTGATCCAGGATTCGGTTCAAATGCGATTAATGTCCGATGTGCCGGTTGGTATATTCTTCAGCGGGGGCCTCGATTCGACACTGCTGACATCAATAGCCTCAAGCTACTCATCCGATATTCATTGTTTTACTGTTGTTGACAAAGCCACCTATGATTCGGGTGACGTACCCGTGGCAAAACTGATGTCAGAAAACCATGGCTACAATTTTCATCCGATTCTTTTCGATATCGACACGATGATCAAGAATTTCGACCTCAGCTCGCTTGAGCGCATCATCTACATGATGGATTCACCTAGATTCGATCTCGAATTCTTCTACAAATCCGAATTACACAAGGCGGCTAAGAAATTAGTGCCTGATTTGAAAGTTATCCTGCTCGGTCAAGGTGCGGATGAGTTTGCCGGTGGATATTCCAAATATCTCGGCTCCAAATTCTATGACTGGAATTCATATATCAACGGGGAAGTAAAACCATCTATCGACTATCGCTATAATCGAGAGTCTAATCTACCCGTTCGATTTGATGGATATTTTGACTACGTCCTCAATCAAAGTATCGACTTCAAGGATGTCTATAAGGAGAAGATGAAAGCCTTGATCTATCAACTCCAATTTTTCAACCTTTGGCATGAAGACCGAACCAGCTCATACTATGGAATAGAGTCGAGAGTTCCTTATTTAGATTACAGGATCTTGGAGTTGATGGCCTCCATATCGTCAGAAAAGCACGAATCGCTTTTCTGGGACAAGACACTTATTCGTAAAGCTGTTGCCCAGATTGTAAAGGATTATCCTCAGCAACACCCAAAAGTACCCTTCTTTGTCACGGATGACCTATTGAATGCGAACATATTTGCCAAGAACATCTGCTCGAATATCTATAGCGAGTTTTGCGAAAAGTACCTTGATAAAACCAGTCTCCCTGTCAACCAAAGCTCATTTGACGAACTCTACGAGACATCTCAATCAGACAGAGTCAAGAGCTCAGGCAGTGCCTGGCAACTGATTGAACTCATGTCGATTGTCATTTTTGAGCGATTTTGTAAGACACCTGATGAATTTGTAAACTCCTGCGATAACTCGTTAGATTCCGCCTTTTCCGAATTCCCATTGGACGCATGGGACAAATTACCTGATATCCTTAATAACTCTGTATTGTTCAAGGGTGCACTTGAATGGACCCAGGAATCGGTTATCAACATTCCTGATGATTGTGAAATCGTCAATCTTCTTACTGAGAGTGACGAGGCCACTGAATTGGTATGGCTATGTGAAGGACGACAGGAACTTCGCGTGAAAATCCCTAACAGTCACGATTGGTTGGTTATGCTGTTCGATGCTATGGGCAGACATACGAATTCACCGTTGACCGTTCAGCACTGGAGTGAAAAAACTGGCGTTTCTGCGCAGGTGCTAGTCAACAATCTAGACAAATTTGTGAAGACAGGCTTTATTACAAAACACTAGTAAATACTCACTTCGGCTCAAATCCGTCATGACCGTTTTGAATTGATGAATGGGAAAATTATGTTTTCAGACTTTCTAAAAAGAAAAAATATTGTTCGCTATGCCGAACAAACAGTGGATACGCATTTTGGTCAAGTAGAGCAGCAAAAGGTATCACGCTTGAGTGGCGCCAAGCAGCAAAAGAGGATTGATGTTTTAAATAACAAACTTAGCCGTGATATACGCAGCTATATACAAGATGAAAAACTAGGTGTTTACGGAAAGGCGAAATTACTCAAAGCCGTTCAAACGAGACTCGAAGCCAATGGATTAACCCTGGATCATGTGACAAGTATTGTGAATAGATTGTTGCATTGAAGATCGCCTATCTGACTGGAAGAAAGGGCACTTCGCCCGGACCCTGACCAGCGACAAGACGGATGCAGGGGTACTAACAGACTGAAAATAAAGATAAAATTGGAAAAGCAGCTAAGTTTTTCCAGTTTACATTTTGATCGCTGAACCAATCAAACTGACATTAGGACATTTACCGGGTCTAGTCAGAGATCGAATATCTGTGATAATTCCCAGAGTCTTCAAGGTTTCTCCCAATCTTGAGATCTGCCCATTAGCTGATGATCAACCGGTTATCCTTGAAAAGGATAGCCAACTTCGATTAATGCGTATAATCAGCAGGCATCAGGATGCCAGTAAAGAGGATTGAAGATTATTGAGTTTGCAAATGAACGTAAATGGAATTGATGCGTTTGTAAGATTTGCGGATTGACAAGCCCCAGGTAGTCCTATCCTACATTTCATGATTGCCAAGGTATGACAACGTCATGCCTTGGTATTTCATCATCTCTTATTTGCGTTTATTAGCGTTCATTTGCGGACTAGAAACGCGTCTACTCAATAACCTGAGCGGCGGCACGCAGGATCAGGCCGCTGTCGGCACCGGCTTTGTGCGCCTCTTCGCTGAGCATGCGGCGCCACTTCTTCGCCCC
>JAKSBX010000232.1 GCA_022360905.1 Chromatiales bacterium | reverse complement strand
GCTAGTTTCTTTATTTTATTTTCCGCTTTGACTCGCTCTGTAATATCGATATGCACACCGGTTAAACGGATCAATTTACCTTGCGCATCGAGCGTAGGTGTCGCTCTTGCAAAAATCCCCCGATAACCGCCACTTTTGTTGAGCAAACGGAACTCCGCTTCCCAGTGCCCTCGCGGATTAGCAAGATAGTTATCGAGCTTTTCCAGAGTCACACCGCGATCATCTGGGTGGAGCAGATTTTTCCAGGTATCCAATTCGCTTTTCAGTTCATGATCCTTATAACCTAATTGTGCCTTCCAGCGAGGAGAAAGATAAAGATCGTTTTTCAGCAGATCCCACTCCCAATAGCCATCCAATGATGTCTCCAGAACGTTATCAAACTGCTGTTCGGCATTCTTTAAGGCGTGCTCAACACTTTCCAGATGCTGATTTCCGTTCAATAGCTCTTTTTGCAGAAATTGGTGTTCGAATGACAGATGAATGCTCTCGATGTACTGCGTGTAAAACCTTCTGGCGACGAATAACATGCCAATAGCAAACAACAACAGCAGCACCCCAAGTACAGAAGTGGCTATCTCCCCTCGGGAAAAGAGATCCAGCTCCAAGGGAAGAAGCAAAGGAATAAGGAAGACCACATAGACTTCCAGTACAGCCGCATAAGCTGTGATACTGAATGCCGCCAAACCGGTCAACAGCATTACCAGCATCACCTGATGGGAAGTTGCCCAATTCGGATCATAAGCCAGACTCAACAACCCCCAGATCAGACCACTCAGGAATGTCAGTACAAGATGCCTGCGCAGCCAGATACTGAGCATTGCCTGACTCTTGTTTATCCGATTGAAACTGTGCAGTAAATAGAGTCTGGAGAGATTCAGCCCGATAAGCGCCGCACCCCATAGCATCAGCCAGGGACTATCGGTGACAAATGAGTAGTAAATCCAGGCAAAACAGCCTACGGCTATTCCTGATGTCACCACAGTGCCACTGTAGGAAAACAGCAGATCTATCTGCTTATCGAGAACCGCTTGTTTGATTGATTTCATGGTCCGTTTTGACTAATTTCAGACTCTCCCGTCATTTCTTGATATTTTACACACCGGCGTATACAAAGAGTAATCGACTACCGAAATGTGATAAGTTAATCGCACCATCAATTCAAGTCAGGTGAAAAACCTTTACGCATCGTGTTTTCGGTGACATTTCTAGCCTGGAGAAACTGCAACAAATAGTCCGGGCCACCCGCTTTGAATCCTGTGCCACTCAACCTAAACCCACCAAACGGCTGACGATTGACATTGGCTCTGGTTATTTTTCGATTTAAATAGAGATTTCCAACGGCGAACTTCTGCTTCGCCAATCTGAGGTTTTCAGGAGAACGGCTGTATACCCCCCCAGTCAACCCATAATCACTGTCATTGGCAATATCTATCGCTTCGGCAAAATCTTTAGCCTTCAATACTGCCAGCACCGGCCCAAAAATCTCCTGTTGCGCCAAAGGAGAGTCTTCCAGAACATCGCTGAAAACCATCGGCGGTAGATAGTGTCCTCGCAGTGACCCGGGCAGCTCGCCATGAGATACACGAGATGCCGTCAATTCACACGCTTCGACTGTCTTCAGAATCTGTTGCTTGGCCGACTCGGAAATTACCGGCCCCATGGTGTAGCCCGGCCTTACCGGGTCACCGATTTTGATACTTTCAACTGCATCAACCAGTCTGGTAACAAACAGTTGGTGAATCTTCTCCACACAAATTACCCGAGAGCAGGCACTGCACTTTTGCCCCTGGTAACCGTAAGCAGATTCGATCACCCCTTTTATCGCCTCATCCAGATCGGCATCTTGATCGATGATGATGGCATTTTTACCACCCATTTCCGCAACCACTTTTTTTATCTGACGTTGAGATTCGGATAGTTCCGTAACAACACTTATCAAGTGCAGCCCCACCGCTTTGGAGCCGGTAAAGGCGACAAAATTGGTTCTTGAATCACGCACCATCGCCTCCCCAATCACGGAGCCACTACCTGGAAGATAGTTCACAATCCCGTCAGGCAGTCCAATTTCTTGCAATAATTTACAAAAATGCCAAGCCACTATAGGGGTTTCAGAAGCTGGTTTTAATACAACACTGTTACCGCAGACAATCGCCGCGGCAACCATTCCAACTGGAATCGCCAACGGAAAATTCCATGGCGGGAGGATTACCCCAACGCCCAGCGGCCGATATTCGGGATTATTGATCTCTCCTGGCATATTGGGCTGTTTAATTGCATCGAATCTGAGTGAAGACTTTGCATAGTAGCGAAGAAAGTCGATCGCCTCGGCAACATCCGCATTGGCCTCCTGCCACCCTTTACCAGCCTCTTTGACTTCCCAGGCCGCAAATTCATCCTGTCGTTCGATGAGTTTTGACGCTGCAGCTTGAAGCAGATCAGCCCTTTCACTAAAACGCTTTATACCCCAGTCACGTTGCGCTTCGACGGCTCTCTGTAAAGCTACTTCCGCATCATCCTCACCACCCCGAACCACGCGACCGATCACTTCATCCGGACTGGCTGGATTAGTGGATTCAAGGAAAGCCTCCTCTATGGTCAAATGCCCATCCAACAACAGTGGATAGGTTTTACCCAGACTCTGCTCAACCGATACCAGCGCAGCTGAAAAGTTTTCACGTTCTGTCTGATGTGTAAACCTGTGCAGTGGATGATTGATGAAGTCCGATTCAAACTCTGTCCGATGATCACCATCGACAACCGGAGGGGCAAGGATTTTATCAACACCGGTTCCGTCCAATACCGGCAATATGGACTGGTCCGATGTGTTTTCAAGTAGACGGCGGACCAGATAAGCAATACCTGGCAACAACTCACCAAATGGCATGTAAAGCCGCAACTTCAGACTACGTTCTGTAATCAACCCCTCAAGCTCATCAGACATCCCATACAACATCTGAAATTCGTAACTGTCCGTGGAACGTTGCATCCGATCAGCCAACGCAACAGCACAGGCCAGACTGCGAATGTTATGGGTTGCAATGGCCGGATAGATCAGCGAAGAGTCGAAAAGCCGCTTTAAACAACGTTCATAGCAAGCATCTGTTTGCCCCTTTGTCTGCCACACCGGAACGCTCCAACCCTGCTGCCTGGCGATAACTGTCTCCATATCCCAATAGGCACCGCGTACCAGCCTTACAGAGACTGGTGTGCCACGTTGTTCTACCCATTCAAGCAGTTCAGTCAAATCCTGATCTGTCTCTTTGAGATAAGCCTGCAGTACCACACCCAAACCGCGCCAATCCCGATAAGCGGAGTGCATTGCTAGATTTTTAAAAACCCCGAGTACTATCGCTTTGTAGTCATACTGCTCCATATCCAGACATATGGATATCCCGGCATCCATTGCCGTATCACAGATCGGCATCAACCGTTCCGTCAGAATCTCAACTGCACCATCTGTATCGACCGGGGTAATTTGCGAGTAAAGGGATGAGACCTTGATCGAAAGATTCAGATCGTCAAACCCTTGCTCGGAGAGATGCTCAATCAGCTCAAGGTAGGCCTGCTGATAGGCAAATGCCTCTTTTTCACTTACGCTTGCCTCCCCCAGGAGATCAAGGCTGGTAGAGATACCCTTGTGCTGCAGCTTGGATACCGAATGGATTATCTCGGCTGCGGTTTCACCGCCGATAAAACGATGTGCGACACCTTTTACTGCCGCCCTGATTACAGGTGCCATGAAACCAGGAATGGTATAGCGTGAAACCCGTTTGATTCCCCAACTGACCAGTGCCGGTAAGCGGGCAGGATCCACTTCACCGAAGTACTCCTTGAAATGTTTGACCAGGGCTTTGTCATCGTTCAGCGTGGGTACTGCATCGATAAACCTAAGTGCTTGGGTGCGCAAATGATTATCGGCGATCAACTGAGGAAGTAAGCGGTCGATCCAACCGGATCGAACTACCCCTTCCGTGACCTGGTACTGTTGCCACATCTGATGGCCAACCAGTTGAATCTCGTCTTCAAACGACCTGTCCACCTTCAACTCCTGTCAGCGTTTTTTAACTTAAGTTTAGTCGGCTTCGGCAACGAAACATGCTTTCTTGCCCCAAGGTGGCTCGCTGGCATAACCAAACAACATACATAGAAGGTGAAATAGTAATGAATCAACCACATGCATCTTTCTGGTGCTTTTAGTCTCCACCATTCGCACCGCTTTGGTTCAGAACATCGAAAAACGGCGAGCGTGGAGCGCCAAAACTGTGCGCGTTAAAAATCCCGCCTGCACCAAAACGAGATATCTAATTGAAATAAAACAAAAATAAATAGTTGGCACAGTACATGCGATAAGGCTCCCCAGACCAAAACCTTGACTCTAACGAAATAGGACGAATAACAGATGAGCGTATCGAAACAGAAACTAAAGCAGTTGGTTGTTGGCACAGCCACAGGTCTTGCACTCTCCATCAGCTCGATTGCACAGGCATCCGACACCATCAAGGTAGGTATTCTGCATTCACTCTCCGGCACCATGGCGATCAGTGAAACCACCTTGAAAGACACCATGCTGATGTTGATCAAAGAGCAGAATTCAAACGGCGGCCTGCTTGGCAAACAACTGGAACCGGTAGTGGTCGATCCTGCTTCCAATTGGCCGTTATTCGCGGAAAAAGCGCGTGAACTGCTCAGCAAACACAAAGTCTCCGCAATCTTCGGTAACTGGACCTCGGTTTCCAGGAAATCTGTACTCCCGGTGGTCGAGGAGTTGAATGGTCTGCTCTTCTATCCGGTACAGTATGAAGGTGAAGAGTCTTCCAAGAACGTTTTCTATACCGGCGCCGCACCAAACCAGCAGGCGATTCCAGCGGTTGATTACCTGATGAATGAGATCGGTGTAAAACGCTGGGTTCTGGCCGGTACCGACTATGTCTACCCACGCACCACCAATAAGATTCTCGAAGCCTATCTGAAAGGCAAGGGAGTGGCCGACAAGGATATTATGATCAACTACACCCCGTTCGGTCATTCCGATTGGCAATCCATCGTTTCGGATATCAAGAAATTCGGTTCCACCGGGGTTAAGACCGCGGTTGTCTCAACCATCAACGGTGACGCCAATGTCCCCTTCTATAAGGAGCTTGGTAACCAGGGGATCTCCGCAGAAGATATTCCTGTCGTCGCTTTCTCGGTTGGTGAAGAGGAGCTCTCCGGCATCGACACCAAACCTCTGATTGGACACCTGGCCGCATGGAACTACTTCATGAGCGTGGATAGCGAAGCCAACGAGGAGTTCATCACTGCCTGGAAGAGTTTCATCAAAGATGAAAAGCGGGTAACCAACGACCCCATGGAAGCCCACTACATTGGCTTCAACATGTGGGTTAAAGCGGTTGAAAAGGCCGGCACCACAGATCCGGAAGCGGTTCAGAAAGCCATTATTGGCGTCGCCGTTCCCAATCTTACCGGTGGTCTGTCAGCGATGATGCCCAACCATCATGTCACCAAGCCCGTACTGATTGGTGAGATTCAGGAAGATGGACAATTCGAAGTGGTCTGGGAGACATCAGGTCTGGTGGCCGGTGATGCCTGGTCGGACTTTCTGCCCGGTTCCAAAGATATCATTTCCGACTGGAGAGCACCTCTAGCCTGCGGTAACTACAACGTCAAGACCAGTAAGTGTTCGGGGCAGAACTACGAATAACTTGTTCGGGTTGATGCAAGGCTCCAGGGATGGAGCTTTACAACTCAAGACTATCAGGTTGATTGTAGGGTGTGGCCCTGCCACACCGAGTAACTAGTTAATTGTAAATACGATTCTGAAGTCTTTCTCACAGTTAATGATTACACACCAAAATGTGTGCGGCAGGGCCGCACCCTACATCAGGACATTAGTAGTGATAACTGACATCTGTCACCAAAAACCTCTCAGTTGATACCGGAAGATGACTATCACCCATAAATTAAATTACTTACTTCTGCTACTAGCCCTGGTGCTGGTTCCTGGCACATCGAGCTTTGCCGATTCGTCAGAACCGAAGCTGGATCAGGCTGTTGAGCTGCTCAAAGGCAAGAAATTTCAACAGAAGTATCAGGCTATAGAATTACTCGCTGAATCAGCATCCCCTCAGGCACAGAACATTCTCAAAGCGCTGCTGGAGCGTCGTCTTTTCAAGTTAAAGAAAACCAAGCAGTTGGTGATTGCAGAGAAGCAGGGTAAAACCTATCTAATTCAACAGGCAATCAGCCTGGAAGATCTCGGCGAGGTAAAAAAACGAGCCTTAAAAAAGGTCTCGGTGAATAACAAAATGCGTACTCTGATACGCAGTGCATTGGCCAGCTTTGATCTGAAAAGCCCTGATCGGGAGAAACGCCTGGCTGCTGTTCAACAGATTCTCGATAAGGCAGACCTGGACAAAACCCAGATCATCCGGCCCATGCTTCAACAGGAGCAGGATGAGGAAATAGCGGAAGCAATGTCGATCATCATTGCTTTATCCGACCTCAGTTCAGATGACGCTCAACAGCGCAATGACGCCGTGGCACTGCTCAGCGGCAATATACACCCGTCAGTTCGCAATGCCCTGAACCAGCTTCAACAGCAAACTGATGACAAGGAGTTAGCCCACAGCATTGAGCAGGCGCTCAACAGCATCGATGCAAAACTGCAATTCTATGCGGTGATCGAAAATCTGTTTTTCGGTCTCAGTCTCGGCTCAGTACTGGTACTGGCCGCGATCGGTCTGGCGATTACTTTCGGCGTCATGGGCGTGATCAACATGGCCCATGGTGAGTTGATTATGATCGGCGCTTACACCACCTATGTCATTCAACTATTGATGCCGGATAGTATCGGTACCGCAACGTTGATCGCCATACCCACAGCCTTTGTTGTCTCTGGATTGGTTGGCATCGCCATTGAAAGAGGCGTGATTCGGTTTCTTTACGGACGCTCACTCGAGACCCTTTTGGCCACCTTCGGCATCAGCCTGATCCTGCAACAGACGGTACGCTCAATTTTCTCACCACTGAATCGTTCGGTGGAGACACCCAGCTGGATGAGTGGCGCCTGGGAGATCAACAGCGCCCTCTCACTGACCCTGAATCGGCTCTATATCATCGTATTCTGTCTGCTGGTGTTTGCGGCGCTGTTCTTTGTCTTGAAAAAGACCGCCCTCGGTCTGCAGGTCAGAGCGGTATCACAGAATCGCGCCATGGCCCGGGCGATGGGTGTTCGTTCCGAATGGGTCGACGCCATGACCTTCGGTCTGGGATCCGGGGTGGCCGGAATCGCCGGGGTGGCTTTGAGTCAATTGACCAACGTGGGGCCCAACCTGGGCCAGTCCTACATCATCGACAGCTTCATGGTGGTGGTGTTCGGCGGGGTCGGCAATCTGTGGGGCACCCTGGTCAGCGGCATGTCCCTGGGGGTTGCCAACAAGTTCCTCGAACCCTGGTCAGGCGCGGTGCTGGCAAAGATTCTGGTACTGGTGTTTATCATTCTGTTCATCCAGAAGCGGCCCAAGGGACTGTTCCCGCAAAAAGGCCGGGCTGCGGAGGGCTGACGCATGAAGATGTTAAACATGCTGAAGGCCGACCGGGGTGGACAGATTTTCCTCGCACTGTTGCTGCTGATCGCGGTGGTTGTTCCTCTCCTCAATCAGTTCACCACAGCCGACAATCCACTGCATATCTCCACCTACACGGTCGCTCTGCTGGGTAAGTATCTGGCGTTTGCCCTGCTTGCGGTCGCGGTTGACCTGGTATGGGGTTACCTGGGAATACTCAGCCTGGGTCATGGTGCCTTCTTTGCCCTTGGCGGTTATGCCATGGGTATGTATCTGATGCGCCAGATCGGCGAGCGGGGTGTCTATGGAGACCCGCTACTGCCCGATTTCATGGTCTTCCTGAATTGGGACAGCCTGCCCTGGTTCTGGCAGGGCTTCGATATGTTCTGGTTCGCCATGCTGATGGTGATGGTGGTGCCCGGAGTGCTCGCTTTTGTGTTTGGCTGGCTGGCCTTCCGCTCAAGGGTGACCGGCGTCTATCTGTCGATCATCACCCAGGCGTTGACCTATGCCCTGATGCTCGCCTTCTTCCGTAATGAGATGGGATTCGGCGGTAATAACGGACTTACCGACTTCAAGGACATCCTCGGTTTCAGCCTGCAGGAGGACAGCACCAGAATCGCCCTGTTCGTCGCTTCAGCGCTGGCCCTGGCTCTGGGTTACCTGGCCTGCCGGCTGATCGTTACATCCCGTCTCGGAAGGGTGGCCGTGGCGATCCGTGACGCGGAAGACAGAACCCGTTTCACCGGTTATAAGGTGGAACATGTAAAACTCGCGATCTTCACCTTTTCCGCCGTGCTGGCGGGCATTGCCGGCGCGCTCTATGTACCCCAGGTGGGGATAATCAATCCCGGTGAGTTTTCACCCTTGAACTCCATCGAGATCGTCATCTGGGTGGCGGTGGGTGGCCGGGCGACCCTGTATGGCGCCGCCGCCGGTGCGCTGATGGTGAATTACGGCAAGACCTACTTTACCGCAGCGCTGCCGGAGGTCTGGCTGTTTGCTCTGGGTGCTTTGTTTGTGTTGGTAACCATCTTTCTGCCCAAAGGGGTGATCGGTCTGTTCAAGGCCAAGGATAAGCAAACATGAACGCCCTCGATCAATTGCGCAATACCATGCGGCGTGACCGGGTGTTCGACTTCATGCTGCAGACCCGCGGTCTGGAGGTCGATGTCAGCCACGGCACCATTCTCTACCTGGAAGATATCTCAGTGAGTTTTGATGGCTTCAAGGCGATCAATAATCTCAACCTCTATATCGATGCAGGTGAACTGCGTTGCATCATCGGGCCCAATGGTGCGGGCAAGACCACCATGATGGACATCATCACCGGCAAGACCAGACCAGATACCGGCAGTGCCTATTTCGGACAGAATATCGACCTGCTGCATCTCACAGAGCCGGATATCGCTCAGGCGGGCATTGGACGCAAGTTTCAGAAGCCGACCGTATTCGAATCCCACACCCTGTTCGAGAATCTGGAACTGGCCATGGCCGGTGACAAACGGGTCTGGCCTACCCTGTTTGCCCGTCTCAACAGTCAGCAGTTGGAACGCATCGACGAGGTACTGGAGATCATCGGCCTGCAGGAGCATCGATATCAGCTTGCCGGTTCTCTCTCCCATGGACAGAAGCAGTGGCTGGAGATCGGCATGCTGCTGATGCAGGACCCGAAACTGTTGCTGGTGGATGAGCCGGTCGCCGGCATGACCCACCAGGAGATGGACCGCACGGCTGAACTGCTCACCTCACTGGCCGGTCAGCACTCGGTGGTGGTGGTGGAGCACGATATGGATTTTGTTCGTTCCATCGCCCGCAAGGTCACCGTGCTGCACCAGGGCAGTGTACTGGCGGAAGGCAGTATGAATGAGGTTCAAAACGATCCCAGGGTGGTGGAAGTCTACCTGGGTGAGCAGGGAGAGGCCTGAAATCATGCTGAAGATCGAAAAACTCAATCAGTATTATGGTGAATCCCACACCCTGTGGGATCTGGACCTGGATGTGCCCAAAGGCCAATGCACCTGTCTGATGGGGCGCAACGGTGTGGGCAAGACGACCCTGCTCCAGTGCATTATGGGACTGTTGCCGATCGCCTCCGGCGATATCAATTTTTCAGGCGACTCCATCAGCAAACTGATCCCTGAACGCAGAGCGCCACTGGGTATCGGCTATGTGCCCCAGGGTCGACAAATCTTCCCCATGCTGACGGTGGAGGAGAATCTGCGTATTGGCCTGCCGGTGCGTAAAAAGGAGCGAAATAAAATCCCGGATTTCATCTTTGAACTGTTTCCCGTTCTACAAGAGATGCTCGCCAGAAAAGGCGGGGACCTCTCCGGTGGCCAGCAACAGCAGCTTGCCATAGGAAGGGCGCTGGTAATCGACCCGCAGTTATTGATTCTCGATGAGCCAACAGAAGGGATTCAGCCTAATATTGTACAAGAGATTGGTGATATCATAATCAGGCTGAATCAGGAGATCGGTTTGACGGTATTACTGGTTGAACAGAAGTTGCCCTTCGCCCGCAAGGTGGCTGATCGCTTCTGCATCCTGGACAGGGGACGCCATGTTGCAGCCGGGGAGATGGGTCAACTTAACGATGATCTGATTCGACAATACCTGACTGTCTAACGTCTACAGGAGCTTGAATATCATGAAGACACTTGGCTTGCTCGTTTTCTCTCTGCTGACACTCTTCAGCAGCGCCGCGATGGCCCACCATAGCCCGGCGTCAATGGAGCATCTCGTTGAACATCTGCTACTCATGCTGGCAATCGGCTTGCCGCTGTTTTTTGGTTTCAAGTATCTGCTGAAAAGAAAAAGGCGGGACTGATAGACACTGTTGAATCGATACCCCATGTTTGACCAGGCAACAAACACGGCCAGTCAGGACTGAATCAGTTCAATGCAGAGTCCACTCAGCGCCATGACGGCAGGCTGGCACGCCCAACTCAAACTTGGGTTTCGCAAAACAGTCAATAGAACCATCCTCTCCGAGCGCTTCCGCCAGGGCCCGTTGTCCGTTCAACGGGCCCTCTATCCGGAAAGCGATCTGTGCCATATCTATCTGCTGCATCCTCCCGGAGGGGTGGTGGGTGGAGACAGGCTCGATATCCAGGTGGATGTAACCCCACAGGCCAATGCCCTGATCACCACACCGGGCGCGGCCAAGTTCTATCGATCCCTCGGACCTACCGCCCATCAGCAGCAGCGACTCAACGTTTGCGGGGGCTCTCTGGAGTGGTTTCCCCAGGAGAACATCTTATTTCCCAGTGCGCAGGTCGAGCTCACAACAGAAATTAGACTCAGCGACGGCGCCCGATTCATCGGCTGGGAGATCAACTGCCTGGGACGTCCGGCGATAAACGAACGCTTCGATCCGGGGCGGGCTGAATTCAAGTTTTCCCTATGGCGTGATGACCAGCCACTGTTGATTGAACGCATGCTGATTGAGGAGAGCCCCGCTCTTGATGGTTTGGCAGGACTGGGCGGCAACCCTGTGGTGGCCACGATGCTGGCCACCCTGGATGATGCATCGCTGATCGATGAACTCCGCCAGCTCGACAATCAACCGCAACGACTGGGCATCACCCATACCGACGGTCTGCTGATTGTCCGCTACCTTGGCGACTCGACAGAGCAGGTCAGAACTCATTTCAAACGAATTTGGCAGTTACTGAGACCCACCATTATCAACCGGCCCGCCTGTGAACCCCGGGTGTGGAATACCTAACACCATATCGAGGAGGACGACGTGGAACTTACTCCCAGAGAAAAAGATAAATTGCTGCTGTTTACTGCGGGACTGCTGGCCGAACGGCGCAAGGATAAGGGTCTCAAGCTCAACTATCCGGAGGCGATGGCCTACATCAGCTGCGCCATCCTCGAAGGGGCGAGAGAGGGCCGCACCGTGGCCGAGCTGATGGACTATGGCCGTACCCTGCTAAGCAGTGAGGATGTGATGGAGGGCGTTGCGGAGATGATCCACGAGGTTCAGGTGGAGGCCACATTTCCCGATGGTACAAAACTGGTCACCGTACATGATCCGATCCTCCCCACCGAGAGCGACCAGGGTGCCGCCATCGTACCGGGTGAGATCCTCACCGAAGCGGGCGAGCGGGAGCTCAATGAGGGGCGCCAACAGCTCACCCTGTCGGTGGCCAACATCGGTGACCGTCCGATTCAGGTCGGTTCCCACTACCACTTTGCTGAAACCAATCCGGCGCTGGAATTCGACCGGGAGCAGGCCAGGGGTTTCCGTCTCGATATCGCGGCGGGTACCGCCGTGCGATTCGAACCGGGCCAGACCCGGGAGGTGACCCTGGTGGCCTTTGCCGGTGACCGCAAAGTCTATGGTTTCAACGGGGCCGTGATGGGCTCACTGGAGGATTGACCGATGAGCAGCATCAGCAAAAAAGCCTACGCGGAGATGTATGGCGCCAGCGTCGGTGACCGGGTCAGACTGGGCGACACCGAACTCCTGATCGAAGTGGAACAGGACCATACCCAGTATGGTGACGAGGTAAAATTCGGCGGTGGCAAAGTGATCCGTGACGGCATGGGCCAGAGTCAACGGGTTAGTGCCGAGACAGTCGACACGGTGATCACCAATGCCCTGATCCTGGATCACTGGGGTGTGGTAAAAGCCGATATCGGCATCAAGGATGGTCGTATCAACAGCATCGGTAAAGCCGGCAATCCTGACATTCAGCCCGGGGTGAATATCGTCATCGGCCCGGGCACCGAGGCGATTGCCGGAGAGGGGTCGATTGTCACCGCCGGCGGTATCGATTCTCACATCCACTTTATCTGTCCGCAGCAGGTGGAGGATGCCCTGATGTCCGGCGTCACCACCATGCTCGGCGGTGGCACCGGTCCGGCAACCGGTACCAATGCCACCACCTGCACCCCGGGACCCTGGCATATCCAGCGCATGCTGCAGGCTTCAGAGAGTCTGCCCATGAACCTGGGCTATCTGGGCAAAGGCAACGCCAGTCTGCCTGAGGCACTGAACGAACAGATCCTGGCCGGTGCCATCGGTCTCAAATTGCACGAAGACTGGGGCACCACCCCGGCGGCGATCGACAACTGCCTGAGCGTTGCCGACCACTACGACGTACAGGTCGCGATCCATACCGATACCCTGAATGAATCGGGTTTCGTCGAGCACTCCCTGAATGCCATGAGGGGGCGCACCATCCACACCTACCATACCGAAGGCGCCGGCGGCGGCCATGCACCGGATATCATCAAGGCCTGTGGCCAGGCCAATGTGCTGCCCTCCTCCACCAATCCAACCCGACCCTACACCATCAACACCGTGGACGAACATCTGGACATGCTGATGGTTTGCCACCACCTGGATCCCAATATCGCCGAGGATGTGGCTTTTGCGGAATCCCGTATCCGCCGTGAAACCATTGCCGCCGAGGATATTCTGCACGACCTGGGAGCCTTCTCCATGATCGCCTCCGATTCACAGGCCATGGGCCGTGTCGGTGAAGTGATCACCAGAACCTGGCAGACCGCCCACAAGATGAAAGTTCAGCGGGGCAGTCTGGAGGGGGATCCGCAACAACACGACAATCTGCGCGCCAGACGCTATATCGCCAAATACACCATCAACCCGGCGCTGGCCCATGGCATTGCCCATGAAGTGGGCTCGGTGGAGGTAGGTAAACTGGCCGACCTGGTACTCTGGAAGCCTGCGTTCTTCGGCACCAAGCCAAGCCTGATCATCAAGGGCGGCATGATCGCCGCCGCGCCGATGGGTGATCCCAATGCCTCGATCCCCACCCCTCAACCTGTGCACTACAGAAACATGTTCGGCGCCTTGGGAGCAGCCTGTCAGGCAACCCGCATGACCTTTGTTTCAGAGGCGGCAAAATCGGCCGGTGTAGACCAACAGCTTGATCTGAAGTCACAGATCGGCACCGTCAGCCAGTGCCGTTCGATCGACAAAACCGGGATGATCCTCAACGACTATCAACCGGAGATCGAAGTGGATCCGCAAACCTATCAGGTCAAAGCCGATGGCACCCTGTTGACCTGTGAACCGGCGGCGGAGCTGCCGATGGCACAGAAGTACTTTCTGTTTTGATTTGATTGGCCGCAAATTAACGCGAATCACCGCCAATGAACGCAAAAAATGCTCGTTAAATCACACGAATCCTTTTGCGTAACTTTGCGATGATTAGCGTCCATTCGCGGTTATAAATTGACTTCAATTCTTAGCACAACAAATGATCAAACTGACCAAAAAAATCGACCAGGCGGAGCAGGTTGAAACCACCCTCACCCTGCCGCTGCAGAGCCGTATAAAAAGCCGGCTCAGAGTAACCCTCGACGATGGCCGGGATGCGGGTCTGCTGCTGCCCAGAGGCACCACCTTGAAAGAGGGGGATCTGTTGTCCACCGACTCCGGTATGGTGATCCGAATCAAGGCTGCAGATGAGACCCTCTCCATCGTCGAGACCGACAATCCTCACCTTCTCTCCCGGGCCTGTTATCACCTGGGTAACCGCCATGTCTCGATCCAGATTGAAGCCGGACGCATCAGCTATCCCCACGACCATGTGCTGGATGAGATGCTGGCCGGCCTGGGGCTGGAGGTGGTGGTCGCAGAAGCCCCCTTCGAACCGGAGCCCGGCGCTTATGGCGGCAGTGCCGACCAGGGACGCCAACACCAGGGGCACAACCATGCACACCATCACTGACAGCAGTCTGAACAGACTGCGGCTGATGCACCTGGTAAGTCCTTCACTGCCACTGGGGAGCTTTGCCTACTCCCAGGGCTTGGAGTGGGCGGTCGAGGACAATTGGGTCAAAAATGAAGCCGAGCTACTGCAGTGGACAGAGAATCTGCTGCAGACCAGCCTGACCCATCTGGACCTGCCCCTGTTACAGCGGCTCTATGAGAGCTGCAAAAACCAGGACCTGGAGCGCTTCGGCTACTGGAGCCGATACCTGACTGCCTGTCGCGAGACCCGTGAGCTGCGCGACGAGGAGACCAACCGGGCCAGAGCCCTGGCAGCACTCTTACCCCAATGGGAGATCCCAACGGACGCCGCCTGGCTCGACGTGATCAAAAACAACCACCTCAGCGGTTATGCCTTTGTCGCACAACACTGGCGAATCGGCATCAAACAGGCGGCGGAAGGTTATCTCTGGAGCTGGCTGGAGAACATGACCCTGGCCGGGGTCAAGATCATCCCCCTTGGGCAGATGGCAGGACAGCGAATTTTGCAGGCCTGCATTGAGCAGATTCCAGCCCTGGTAAAGAGCGGCCTCTCCCGGAGCGACGAGGAGATCGGCCTCTCAAGCCCAGCCCAGGCGATTGCCAGCAGTCTGCATGAAACCCAATACACCAGAATTTACCGATCATAGAGAGAACAACAGATGAGCCAAGCCTCACCCCTGAGAGTCGGCGTCGGCGGTCCTGTCGGCTCCGGCAAAACCGCCCTTCTTGACGCCCTGTGTAAAGCGATGCGGGATCACTATCAACTGGCGGTGGTGACCAACGATATCTATACCCAGGAGGATGCCAAATTCCTGATGCGCAGCCAGGCACTGGACGAGAGTCGGATCATCGGGGTGGAGACCGGCGGTTGCCCGCATACCGCGATCCGCGAGGATGCCTCCATGAACCTGGCCGCCGTAGAGGACCTTTGTCAACGTCACACTGACCTGGATCTGGTTTTCATCGAAAGCGGTGGTGACAACCTGAGCGCCACCTTCAGCCCGGAGCTGGCTGACCTGACCATCTATGTCCTGGATGTGGCGGAGGGGGAGAAGATGCCCCGCAAAGGCGGCCCGGGCATCACCCGCTCAGATCTTTTGATTATCAACAAAATCGACCTGGCACCCTATGTGGGCGCCTCCCTTGAAGTGATGGAAGAGGATACCCTGCGGATGCGAAAAGAGCATCCATTTGTCTTTACCAACATGAAGACGGGGCAAGGTCTGCAGGAGATTATCGACTTCATCGAGCACCAGGGGATGCTGAAGGATTAGGCAATCAATTGTAATCCTACCTGGATTTTCAAATTGACTGGATGAGCCACGCGATATCAACCCTCAGCGAGCAGGTAACGGATGGCCTCAAGGATCATCACCGAGGGGGTTTGGTGGGGCAGCAGGAAGCGCAACTCACCTTGCGGTGAAATCAGATAGGTCGTCGCCGAGTGATCAACCGCATAGGCAAAGGCTGATTCCTCAAGCTGCACTTCAACATATTGCGCGCCATAGAGTTTCGCCACCCGCGCAATCTCGGCTTCACTTCCGGTTACACCGATCAGGTTGGGGTGGAAGTAACTGACATAGTCGTCCAGCGCCTGAAAGCTATCGCGCTTGGGGTCGACACTGATGAATACCCCATGGACCTGCTGCTGCTCATCCTCACTGAGCTCATTCAACGCCTGGGATAACAGCGCCAGGGAGGAGGGACAGACATCCGGACACTTGGTATAGCCAAAATAGAGCAGAACAACCTTGCCTCTCAGTTGCTGCAAAGAGAATTCACCCCGGCTCGATTGCAGGGTGAAGTCACCCCCCAGTTGCCCACCACGCAGATCAAGCACTCTGTCCCCATGTTCAGATTCAGCTGACTGAGTCGATGAAACAGAGATAAGCAGCACTAATAAAAGCAGGAATTTCCGAAACATAGCGCCCCGTAGCCCAATTGATATTGACTGACGAACTGATCGTCCCAAGCCCATTGCATATTACGGACCTGACATCGATCCGATGCCATTCTTGGCAGATATGACCGAGTCTACCCCGGTACTTTCTGAAGCAAGACATAGTCCGTCATCGCTCACCATGCAAGCCAGCCTATTACCCTCCTTCCTGAAGCATCTCTGTTTTGAGGTGAAGATCAAATTCAAAACAATTTTTATAGCAAATCAGGAAATTAATTCCTTATACAACGTACAATTAATAATAATTGGCTACTATTTATCCTACTAAATTACCCTGTCATTCGAAGGATGCTTATGATAGCGACCCATTAACCGAGAAGAGGCCCGTTTTGCGTAATAAAATCATTAGCTTATTGATACTGACCCTACTGCCAGTCATGTCACTGGCGATGGAACTCTCCTGGGTCGGCTGCGGTATCACCCGGAATGCCTTCATGGCCGATCTGGCGGCTGCCTACCATGAGAAGACCGGCGTCAATATCAATATCTCCGGTGGCGGCGCCACCAAAGGCATCCGCGCCATCACCAGCAAACAGGCCGATATCGGTGGAGCCTGCCGCTTCACCCTGGATATGTCTCGGCAAGAGGCGGGAGCCACCATGGTCCCGGTCGCCTGGGATGCGCTGGTGGTTGTGGTGCACAAATCCAACCCCATCGAGTCGATCAGCCTCTCTCAGCTGCGCAGTCTCTACCAGGGCAAGATCACCAACTGGTCGCAACTCGGGGGCGCAGATCAGCCACTCGAACTGCTGATTCGTCAGGGAAAAATCTCAGGTGTTGGCTACACCCTGCGCAAGCATCTGTTCGAGGACCCGAAAGCGGTGTTTATCGGCCACCAGGAGTTCCCCTCTTCGGGTCCACTGGAGAAGAACGTCGAAGTGAATCCCAATGCGATTGCAGTCACCGGCGTTGCCAGTGCCTACAAACGGGATTTCAAAATCCTCAAACTCGAAGACCGGGATCCAAGCTTTGAAAACATCCGCACCGGTGACTATCTGCTCTATCGCCCGCTCTACCTGGTACTCAGTAAAAGCTCCCCCAACAGCAAGGAGTCGGACCGTTTCATTCAGTTCGCCCTGGGCCCGAAGGGCCGAGAGATAATCCGCAACAACCAGGTAGTGCCCTACTTTGACGGCATGCTGCTGTTACAGAAGCGATTCGATGACTGGAAGCGGTTTATCCGGGAGTCTCTGGCACAAAACTGACTCAGTGGCGGTACTACCGCTTTGATGAGCTTGGAAGAGAGCCGACATTGGTCGAGTTGAGGTTGTCGCATACTCAACAAAGCCCGCCTGGAGACCAAACCACAACCAGCTTACTCTTTGTAATCATTAACAATTCCAAATCATGATCTGATTGGCACCAAGATTGCTCACTGGCATTAACCACAAATTAATTGGAGTTAAATCATGCCACTGCAGCAATTCAAAGAAGAGGGCCTGCTCTTCAATACCAACTTCCTGGATCAGACTTCCACCTCAGGGCTCTACGCCTATCGCGGCGAACTGGTGCTGGTCGAAGGGGAAATTGCCGATGAAAAAGGCCATACCAAGCCCCCTGTCGAAGTAATGCGTGGTGCCGTTCTGCTCGGCGATGACAAATTGAAACTGCTGGTCGGCGCCATCGACGACATCGCTTCGATCAACACACTGATCGAAAAGTATAAGGATCTCTTTGCACCGGAGATGAAGGCACTGCTCTATGTGGTGAATATCGAATCACCGGCGCAGGTGGAGATCGAGGGCATCACCTTTGTGCTGATCCCGCTGGTCCAGGGGGTACCCTGGAACGAGGTCATCGATGAACTGGCCCTGGAGAAGAGCGACTTCAAGGGGCAGTCATCCGCCGACAAACTGCTTACCCTGCTGGATGAGATGAAGAGCTACAAACCGAAATACCCAGCATCACCCCTTGACGATGTCATCGCTGGTGCGACGGATGTAAAAAGAGAGGGCTGGGGCGCCGTTTAAACCAAACCTCGCTTTCGTCCGGTGGGGCTCTGCCCCACCATCTCCCCTTTCAGTTGCACAAAATCACATTTGTCTTTTACCCCTTTTTGCTCGAAAATTCTCAGACCTGAGACGATTCCCCTGACCTAACGCCACCACCAATAAGTATCAACTGAACCGATTCCGTGCCTGACCGTAGACTCTCCATCGCCCCAATGTTGGACTGGACCGATCGATACTGTCGCTATTTTTTGCGCTTGATCTCCAGCCATGTACTTCTCTATACCGAGATGGTGACCACCGGCGCCATACTGCACGGTAATCGCGCCCGTTTTCTCGACTTCGACCCCAGCGAACATCCGGTAGCCCTGCAACTGGGCGGCAGTGAACCCGAGGCGCTGGGGCAGTGCGCCAAACTGGGTGAAGCCTGGGGTTACGATGAGATCAATCTGAATGTGGGCTGCCCCTCCGACCGGGTCCAGTCGGGCCGCTTCGGTGCCTGCCTGATGCTGACTCCGGAGCTGGTCGCGGATTGCGTCAAGGCGATGCGCGACCAGGTCGCGGTCGATGTCACTGTCAAACACCGCATCGGCGTGGACGACCAGGACAGCTACCAGGCGCTCTGTGATTTTGTCGGCAAGGTCTCAGAAGCCGGTTGCGAGACTTTCATCGTCCATGCGCGCAAAGCCTGGCTGCAGGGATTGAGCCCCAAGGAAAACCGGGAGATCCCTCCCCTGCACTATGAGACGGTGCATCAGCTGAAGCAGGATTTCCCCGCTCTGCAGATCATCATCAATGGCGGCATCACAACCCTTGAGCAGGTCGAAGAGAACCTCAAGCAGGTGGATGGGGTAATGATCGGCCGGGAAGCTTACAACAATCCGTGGATCCTCTCTCAGGCGGACAGTCTGATTTACGGTTCAGAGGGAAGCCCTGCAAGCCGTCACCAAATCATCGAGTCGATGATCCCCTACATCGATCAAGAGCTCTCAGCGGGCACCCCGATCAACCGAATCACCCGGCACATCCTGGGACTGTTTCAAGGCCTGCCGGGGGCGAAGAAGTGGCGCCGCATGCTCAGCGAAGAGGCGCACAAAGCCGGTGCCGACAGCGGCCTGATCCTG
>JAKSBX010000225.1 GCA_022360905.1 Chromatiales bacterium | reverse complement strand
TTTGATCATAATGCCGTGCCGACAGCGGGGATCTGTTCAAGCTGTCACAACGGGGTACGGGCAACCGGTAAGAACGCCGGGCATCTACAGACCAATGCACAGTGCGATACCTGTCATACGGTTGATGGATGGCTGATCTCCAATTTCGACCATGCCGGGATTACCGGGGACTGTGAATCCTGCCATGACGGTACCACCGCAACCGGTAAACATGCCGGACATATTGCCACCACCCAGCCCTGTGAGGATTGTCATACCCCCACCAACTGGAACTTGAACGGTTTTACCCACAGCGGTGTCACCACAGCCTGTCACCTCTGTCATAATGGGGACATCGCTATAGGCAAGTCACCATCTCATGTGTTGACCAACGCCACCTGCGATACCTGCCATACCACCAGCAGTTGGAATATCTCCAATTTCAATCATGATGGGGTTACGGATAGCTGCCAATCCTGTCATGACGGGGTACGGGCAACCGGCAAGCACGCGGCCCATGTGGCGACCACAGCTTCCTGTGAGGCTTGCCATACCTCCACCAACAACTGGCTGCAGATCACTTTCGATCATGCCGTGGTCTCCGGCGCCTGCGCCAGCTGTCACGATGGCAATACGGCAACCGGCAAGCCAGCCGACCATGTGCAGACCAACGCCGCCTGTGACAACTGCCACATCTCCAATACCACCTGGCTGAACATCCGCTTTGATCACACCGGCATCGTCTCCGGCTGTGCAAGCTGCCATAACAATGTGGATGCCACGGGTAAACCGGCCAATCACATACCGACCAATGAGCCGTGTGAGAACTGCCATACCACGGTAACCTGGGCCACCGGTACCTTCGATCATGCCGGCGTGGCGGGAACTTGCTCCAGTTGCCACAACGGCAGCATCGCCACCGGTAAGCATGCGGCTCATATCGCCACCAGTGGCCAGTGCGACAGTTGCCATATCTCGACCGTCAACTGGCGTTCGGTACGCTTCGACCACAGCACAGTGACCGGTTCCTGTCAGAGCTGCCATAACGGCACCATCGCCACCGGAAAATCGGCCAGCCATGTGGCCACCAATGCGGCCTGTGATGTCTGTCATACTTCCCAGACCACCTGGACAGCGGTCAACTTCGATCACTCAGTGGTTACCGGCACCTGCTCAAGTTGCCACAATGGGGTCACCGCTACCGGAAAACCGGCCAGCCATGTACCGACCACGTCCGAGTGCGATGCCTGCCATACTTCCCAGACGAACTGGCTGTCGGTCAGGTTCGATCACACCAATGCAGCGGGTAACTGTTCCAACTGTCATGATGGTATTACCGCCACCGGCAAGGACCCGGGGCATGTACCGACCACGGCCCAATGTGACGATTGTCATCTCTCGACAACCAATTGGCTGAATGTGCGCTTCATCCACGGAAATGTGGCGGGTACCTGTTCAACTTGCCATAACGGCGTTACGGCAACAGGCAAGCATGCTGGTCATATCCAGACCTCAGGTCAGTGTGATACCTGCCACATGTCGACATCTGATTGGGCCAACGTTGATTTCAATCACGGCAGTATCATTGCCGGTTGTTCGAGTTGTCATAATGGTTCGCTGGCGACCGGCAAACCCGGCAACCATATACCCACCACGCAAGAGTGTAATGTCTGTCATAACTCAACCGATAACTGGCTGAACGTGACCTTCAGCCACACCAATGTGGCGGGCACCTGTTCCAATTGTCACAACGGCACATTTGCCACGGGTAAGTCGGCCAACCATCTACCCACCAATGCTCAGTGTGATGACTGTCATACCTCAACCAGTAACTGGCTCAGCGTGACTTTTGACCACAGTGGTGTAACGGGTAACTGTAACAGCTGTCACAATGGCACGATCGCCACCGGTACCCCTCAAGGGCATTTTGTTACCACCCAGCAGTGTGATGCCTGCCATACCACCAATGGCTGGTTGCCAGTGATAAATTATCGTCATACTTCAGGTAACTATCCGGGTGATCACCGGGCTAACCTGTCATGCCAAGATTGTCACTCGAGTAACAGTGAGTCAGTTCCTTGGCCGTTTCCGAGCTATGCTCGCTCCTGTGCGGGATGTCATGCTAACGATTATGACAACGGTGAAGATGACCATAACGGTCTCAGTGCTGATCGTAATTGCGCAGGCAGCGGCTGTCATAGAGTGAGTGACAGGGAGTGGTAAATGATATCCGAATAATCCCTTAATGATCAGGGATTATTCGGGTCATTTCAGGCGCTTTGTTCATTATTATCATGACCTGATAGGATGGCCTTGCAGCCCATCAACCAGCAGTCATTATTTAATAGCATTTTTTAATTCAATCAGGTAACACGCGTGCAGCTCAAAGTTCAATCGAGGGTCTATTTCTGGCTGTTGTCACTACTGCTGTTGTTACCGACCGCAGAGTCTCAAGCAGCAACCAGGATTCTTGATCGTATTGAAATCGGTACTGAAGCGGGGGCTAATGTCATCGCTGTCCATTTCAATGTGCCGGTCCGTTACGTGTCTCACCTGATCAATGAGTCAAACAGCGAATTGGGGGTGCAGGTCAGGGTAGGGCAGACCACGGACGAAGAGCTGGGTGCAGCAACCGAGCAGGATCAGGATGGAGAGCTTGATCAGGAGGATCAACTGACCTGGAGCCCGTCCGCAGCGGTACCCCTGGATAAGGTGGTTTTTCAGGGTAGCCGTTTGGGTACCTCCACCCTATTGGTCTCCTTTGCCGCGCCGGTCAGGGATGTGAAAATCCGTCAGGGCAGAGATTTCTATGTGATGGAGTTTATTCTTCCGGAGCAGGTCCGACGCAGCTCTGGCTTCGGCCAGGCCAGATTGAAGACGCTGCAGCGCGAAGTACCTGAAATGAAGGCGCCGTTGAGTGTCAAGTCACTGCCCCTGGTGATCTATGTACTCAATCTCGGTGTCCAGTCCGAACCGGTCGATTATGAAGAGATACCCCCGGTGCCGATCGGGGAAAATCAACTGCTCTACAGCACCAAAGGGGAGATCGAAGGGAGCCCGATCTACCGTTTGCGACTTGGTTTCTTTCGCACCAAACAGGATGCCAAACGGCAGTTGGAAGCGGTTAAGAGCTTCTATCCGGATGCCTGGATCGACACGGCGGATATTGTTGAGCGTCGCCAGGCCTTTTTTGAAAGAGGGCTGGAGCCGGGTCTGGACGGTCAGTACATGGAGGAGCCCGAACTGGCCAATGTGGACCCCCGTATCACCAAGATGATGGACATGATCCGGCGCACCATCACCGCCGGTGATTATGCCAAGGCGGTGCGCTTGTTGGAGGCCTTGCTGGAAGAGCCTGACAACATCTATACCCAGGAAGCTCTGGAGCTGCTCGGCCTCTCCCGTGAACGTAACGGACAGATTGCTCATGCGAAAGGGGAGTACAGACTCTATCTGGAAAAGTACCCCGAAGGTGAGGATGCGGAGCGGGTGAGACAGCGTCTGTTGGGGCTCGAGACTGCTCCGCAACGCCCTAAAGAGACTCTGCGCAAAAGGCCCAAGCCGGGGGAACCTGGTAGTGAAGGGGAAGAGGAGAAGGCGATTTGGGATGTCTACGGCAGTTTCTCTCAGAACTACCGCCGGGATAAGATCGACAGTCCCTTTGTCGAGGACGAAGACAGTATCTCCCGCTCGGAGATCGAGAGTTTTGTCGATTTCAATGCTCGCCGTCGCAGTGATGATTACGACATGCGCATGAAAATCACCGGTAGTTATATCTACGATCTGCTGGATGATGGGGAGAACGACACCACCCTCAGTGATGCCTATATCGATGTCGAACACCTGGACAGTCGAACCAGCGCCAAGTTCGGTCGTCAGAGGCTCCGTTCTAGCGGTATTCTGAACCGTTTTGACGGCTTGGTACTCGGCTATGAGCTGACCCCGGATATCAATATCCGAGCTTCAGCGGGCCTTCCGGTTGAACGTTCCCGGGATACCTTTCTGCATGAGCACAAACAGTTCGCCGGTATCAGTGGCGATTTCTCCAGCATATTTGAAAACTGGGATGCGAGCCTGTTCTTTGTCGAGCAGCGGGTGGATGGTCTGGTTGACCGCAGGGCGCTGGGTGGCGAGGTTCGCTACTACGATCCGCAGAAGTCCCTGTTCAGCCTGGTCGATTACGATATCTTCCACAAAGAGCTGGGCATTTTTATGCTGCAGACCAACTGGCGTCTGGAGAACAAAACCAGTCTCTATCTCAATCTGGATTACCGCACCAGTCCAATCCTGATGACCTCGAATGCCCTGAGTGGACAGTCCGATCCGGACACCTTCCTGCCCATCGAATCGATTGAAGATCTGCAGGATTTCTACAGCGATGACGAGATCTATGATCTCGCCCTGGACCGTACTGCCAAATCCTCCAGTATCTCCTTTGGTGTCACCCATCCATTTTCGGACACCCTGCAGTTGAGTGGTGACTTCACGGCCAGTAAAACCGGGGAAACCCCGGCCTCAGGTGGCGTGCTGGCCACCGAAGCCACCGATACGGAGTTCTTTTACTCCTTTCAGGTGATCAAAAACGATCTGTTGAAACAGGGGGATATCGGGGTGTTCACCCTCAGGTACTCTGATTCGGATACCTCTGATACCTATCGGGTCGGGGTCAGCAGCCGTTATCCCATCACCAACGCCTGGCGGGTCAATCCACGTCTGGATGTCTCCTATCGGGAAAACAAGGAGAATGACGGTACCCGGTTTACGGTCAGTCCGTTTCTGCGTATGGACTATCGTCTGCGTAAAGACTTCACCTTAGAACTGGAGGGGGGACTCAACTGGTTTGAAGAGGATGACGGTACCGAGGTGACAAACTTTACCGATTTCTTCATATACGCGGGCTATCGATGGGATTTTTAACTTCACTATCCCTTAAACATCTATGGATGGAACGGCGGACCCCTGATTAGCCCAATAATTTGTCATACCCAGTCCGTGAGCTGATACGCGACAGCTGAGTGTATGGATACTTATGGTCTGGTGAGTAACCATCAACAGCGGTTATAATCCCGTCTTTTCCAGTCCCTAGGATTCCGGATTGTATCAACTACTCGTTATTGCCAGCGGCGGTGCCGCCGGAGCTCTATTCCGCTTTTGGGTATCCAGCGGCGTCTATGGGGTTTTGGGGCGGGGCTTTCCCTATGGCACCCTGGCGGTCAATGTGCTGGGTTCCCTGGTGATGGGATTCCTCTATGTGCTGTTTATTGAACGAATGGCCGTGTCGGCTGAATTGCGGGCCGGACTGTTGATCGGTTTTCTGGGGGCTTTTACGACTTTCTCCACCTTTTCGATGGAGACCTTGAACCTGCTCGAGCAGGCCGAGGTATTGAAAGCTGGCTTGAATGTTCTGCTCAGTGTGGTTGCCTGCTTGTTGGCCTGCTGGCTGGGTCTGGTACTCGGGAGACAACTATGAAACAGGCTGAAGTCACCATGGTGCGGGTCTATATCACCGAGGGTGATCACCAGCTGAGAAAGCTGCTCGACTTTCTGCATAATGAAGAGCAGGTTAGGGGAGTCACCGCGTTTCGCGGCATCGCCGGCTTCGGCCGCTCTGGCAGAGCCCATGAGGCGTCATTGTTGGACATCTCCATGGATCTGCCGCTGGTGATTGAGTTTTTTGATAGCCCTGAACGGGTGGAAAAAGTTTTGCAAGATTTGAATCAATGGGTAGAGCCCGGCTACGTGGTGAGCTGGCCTGCCCAGGTTAATATGGGTGAATAATCGATGTTGGATCCACGACTGATAAGAAACAATCTGGATGAGGTGGCAGCACAGCTGCGTCGCCGTGGTTATGAGTTGGATACCCAACTCATCGCTGAACTGGAAGAGCGGCGCAAGGGGCTTCAGGTTGAGTCCCAGGAGTTACAGAATGAGCGTAACAGTCGATCAAAATCGATCGGCAAGGCGAAAGCGGCCGGAGAGGATATTCAGCCTCTGCTGGCTGAGGTTGCCGAATTGGGAGACCGACTCAAAGTTCTGCAGGAGGATCTGAACGGCGTGCAGACCGAGCTCTCCGAGATCACCCTGGGCATTCCCAATATTCCCCATGAAACAGTACCTGACGGCCGGGATGAAGCGGACAACCGTGAAGAGCGGCGTTGGGGCGAACCCCGTGAGTTCGACTTCGAGCCCAAGGATCATGTGGATCTGGGTGATGCCAGTGGGCTGCTCGATTTCGAGGCTGCAGCACGGATCACCGGTTCCCGCTTTGCGGTGATGGCCGGCCCGCTGGCCAGACTGCATCGTGCCCTGATTCAGTTCATGCTCGACACCCACACCACGGAGCATGGCTACACCGAGACCTATGTCCCCTACATGGTCAACAGTGACAGTCTGCGCGGTACCGGGCAGTTGCCGAAATTCGAGGAAGATCTGTTCAAACTCTGCGGTGAATCCGGTTACTACCTGATACCTACCGCGGAAGTGCCGGTCACCAATCTGGCCAGGGATCAGATCATCGATGCGGATGATATGCCAAGGAAATGGGTGGCGCACACCCCCTGTTTTCGCTCCGAAGCGGGCTCCTACGGCAAGGACACCCGAGGCATGATTCGCCAGCATCAGTTTGAAAAGGTCGAGTTGGTGCAAGCGGTCAGGGCGAATGAGTCATTTCAGGCACTGGAGGAGCTGACCGGACACGCCGAGGCCATTCTGCAGAAGCTGGAG
>JAKSBX010000118.1 GCA_022360905.1 Chromatiales bacterium | reverse complement strand
GCCAGGATATTACAGTGACTTTTCAATGCTCAGTAGTTCTGATAGCGGGGGGCTCATCCTCTCCGTACATGACTCACATTCCTGTGGGTCACCCTTTGGACGTCTTCGACGTGCAAACCGGCTTCCCGCCGATTTGTCTCCCTGAGGGAGAAGAGACGCTTGGAGTCTGGCTTTCAAGTCGTTTCTATGATTTCGGAATATGATTTCGGGACATTCATGAAATAAATTTCAGTTAACATTGATTTCGGGACATTCATGAAATAAATTTCAGTTAACTCATTGATTTTAATGGCTAACGCGACAAACCCTAGAGGCCTTAGTATGGGAAACAAACTTTGGGTGTACCGATTTAGTTTCCCGCTTTGGCATTCGCTTAACCGTTCCACGGAGGAAAAGTCAGCTACACTGACTTCATCTCTTCCTGTCGAGAGATAGGTATGACGGCCATCCAAGGGGGGACTATGTCACTGAGAATCCTTGCATTCGCAGGCAGCAGCAGGAGAGATTCTTTCAATAAAAGGCTCTTGAAGATTGCCGCATCGGGGGCCGAAGCGGCCGGGGCTGATGTCACGCGGATCGATTTGGCGGATTACCCAATGCCGCTCTTCAATCAGGATCTGGAGAGTGAACAGGGGATTCCGGAAAATGCCCTGCAATTTAAAAGACTTCTCATCGACCACGACGCCTTCATTATCGCTTCACCGGAATACAACAGTGCGTTCTCTCCATTGCTGAAGAACGTCATCGACTGGGCATCGCGAGCCGAATCGGACGATGAACCGCCACTGATGGCATTCCAGGGTAAGACTGCGGTAATCCTCGCGGCGTCCCCAGGCGCGCTGGGTGGGCTTCGCGGACTGGTGTTCTTAAGGATGTTGCTGGCCAATATCGGTGTGACGGTGCTACCTGAGCAACAGGCTATTCCCCAGGCCTTTAAAGCTTTCAATGAGGATGGTTCGCTGGTGGATGATCGGAAGCAACAATCTGTTATGGCGCTTGGCAAGAAGTTGGCGGTTACCGTGGGCAAGCTGAATGCATGACAGTTTCACGATGCGTCATTCATGGCGTCACGGATAAGCAATGTCACTCCTAACAGACGTCGTTGTCGGTTTCATTGCCTTTCAGCACCTCAGTTTTCTTGTCATGGAGATGTTTCTTTGGGATAAGCCGCTGGGTCTGCGTGTGTTCGGACATTCCAGGGAGGCCGCAGCCATGACGAAGGTATTGGCAGCCAATCAAGGTTTGTATAACGGTTTCCTGGCAGCCGGACTTTTCTGGGGGATTGCTCTGGGTACCGATGGCACCGGCGTGAAGATTTTCTTCCTGAGCTGTGTAGTGGTTGCGGGACTTTACGGTGCGGCAACTGCCAGCCGAAAGATCCTGATCATTCAGGCGGTCCCTGGGGCGATAGGGCTGCTGTTTGTGATCTTTTCGTAACACCACAATCCTTTGTCAAAGCAAAGATTCAATCGGAAGATAGGGTCAGCTTGTTTTCTTTTTCTTTATGTGGGGGCGCCCCGATAGTAGTGCCAGAGGAACAGAGAACCCACGCTTCTCCAGGGCGACCAATGAGCGACCAGCTCTCGGGCCTGTTTGGCTGTTGGTTTGTCCGGCAGGTTTTTCAGTCGGCCCAGTGCGACTCTCAAGGCCAGGTCGTCGGCGGGAAAGATATCCTGTCGTTGCAGTGAGAACATCAGATAGATCTCGGCACTCCAGCGACCGAATCCCCGGACAGCCATGATGCTCGCTATCGCGTCATCGTCACTCATCCCATCCAGGCCATGGATGTCGAAACTGCCCGACACGACGGCCTCGGCCATGCCTTTGGCGTATTCAATCTTTCGGGATGACAAGCCGGCTTCGCGTAGTGCCTGATCCTTGGTCGCTAACAGCGCATCGGCGGACATTTCTGGCAGGCATTCTTTCACCCGAGTCAAAATCACCCGAGCCACTTCGGTTGAGATTTGCTGACTGACGATTGTGGACAGGAAGGCCTCAAACCCTTTTGGCCGAATGCGGGGCGGTGGCGGCCCCATCTCCGCAAAAGCCTGTTCGAGTTCCCGGTCGACCTGGGATAGCGCTCTCATGCCCGTGGCAATGTGATGGGTGTTCATACTTTAGCTGTGGTAGATGGGGATCTATCAAAATTTTCTCTGAGTAGAATGGCATATTCCTACGAGAACATCATGTGGTGGTGTGAGGGTCAATCCGGTTTTACATATAGTAATGGTGGGGCAGGGCGCCACCCTACCAAGTGGGACAGCGTGTAGGGTGGGGCCCTGCCCCACCAAACCAGTTTAGACGCCCACAAGAAAACAAATAAGCCCCGGAAATCTTAGTGATATCTTCATTGAGTAACAGCCGGAATTCTCTCAGTGCCAAGAAGATCCGGATTCAACGACAAGAATCGGATGGATGAAACCGGTTTGCTGAGCTCTAATTGGAAAACAGAAAGGTCATGAGGAGCGATGGCATGACAATACTGACAGAAGGCGTAATGCATAGAGCGATTGAGGCGCGTGACAAATCCTATGATGGTTGTTTTTCTACGGCGTCATTAGGACAGGTGTCTTCTGTAAGCCGTCTTGTGTAAGTCGCCATGCACGGGGAGAGAATATTTGAGACCTGCAGTGCCGGCGGCGGCGCCATGAAGGTGATTGCGTGCATCGAAGACCCGGAGGTGATCAAGCAGATTCTCGATCACCTGAGGCACAAAGCCCAAGTCAGTGAGCCCGGGGCGCTACCCGAAAGCCGGGTGCCGCCGGTCAGACCGCAGTGGGGCTGTTTGACTGACGAGGCCGAAAGCCAGAGGTTCAATTCAAAAGGTTACAGCTTACCGTACAGGAACGCACTTCTTAAGAATTTAGCTTTGGTGCAAACTTCTGATAACCTAAGGACAAATATGGCAGCCCACTCCGGCAGGGTTCTGTTTTTTCTTCCCGGCCCGTTAGCTCCAGGCTATCTTACTTAGACAGATACCAAAAACCTATGCTGGAGTATTACAATTGTAGGTGCCGGCAGCATGACTCATTTTATGTACGGCCCACATAATCTGCTGTTACCTGATAAGAATTATGCAAATTAAGCCATTACCGCAAATCAAAATTGTCATTATCTATGTCATAGCCGGTTCACTATGGATCTATTTTTCGGACATGGTGATTGGAACACTCTTCAGTTCTGCTGAAGCCATAACTGCCGCGCAAAACATTAAAGGCTGGTTTTTTATTGCGATCACAGGGGTGATCCTGTTCTATTTGATCAATCGGTCATTTAATGACTTAACACGTGCGAACAGGGAAGTCGTTGAAAGTTATGAGCAGACAATGCACGGATGGGTGCAGGTAATGGATCTTCGTCACAAGGAGACTAAAAACCATACTGAACGCGTCACAGCAATGACAGTTCGGTTTGCAAAACTAGCCGGCATCACTGATGAAAAGGAACTTAAGAATATTGAGCGAGGAGCAATGCTTCATGATGTAGGAAAGATTGGCATCCCGGATGCTATTTTAATCAAGCCCGGCAAGCTCAATGAAGAAGAATGGGATCAAATCAAACTGCATCCGATCATCGCACATGACCTTCTGTCTAAGATCAAGTTTTTGCAGAACAGTCTCGATATCCCCTACTGCCACCATGAGAAGTGGGACGGGAGTGGGTATCCGCGCGCCATTAAAGCCGAAGAGATTCCCCTACCAGCGAGAATCTTTGCCATCATCGATGTCTGGGACGCGCTTAGTCATGCCAGGGTCTACAAGGCTGCATGGAGAGAGGAGATGGTGTTAGAGCATATTGCTGAAAGGGCGGGGCAACATTTTGACCCTGCGCTGGTGAAAATATTTAAAGAAAACTATGATCAGATAAAAGAAGAGGGGTGAACTTGCTAACACACCGAAACAATAGGGATCAGCTCCATTTATTCGAAAATAGTTTTTTTCATCCAACCGAGATTACTTTTCAGGAATGACACATGCCCTACTCAGTCATTAAGGAGGACACCCTGATTGATGTTCGGTTTAGCGGTACATTTAACCCCAAGGACAACAATGACGCGACAGTTGAGCTTTATTCACAACCGGATATCAACGACATAGAATTCATCATATGGGACTTTTCAGAAGTCACAGAGATGAACATGACTGAGAGAGACTGGCGTTGCAGTGACCGGCGACAAATTAGCCTCTTCAATACTTCCAAATACCACCATCGTATTCATCACTGAAGACGCAGAAATCTTAGAACTCTGTAAAACCTACATCGCACAATGTAGAAATCAAAAGCTTCAATGACAGGGTAGGTAAGGTAGCCGGGTTCTCCCTGCATGCCGGTGTGGTGGCCAGGGCCGATGAACGCCAGAAGTTCGAGCGGTTGTGCCGCTACATCAGCCGCCCGGCGGTATCCGAGAAGCGGCTGTCACTCACGAAGAATGGCAACGTGCGCTACCAGCTCAAGACGCCGTACCGGGACGGCGCCACGCATGTGATCTTCGAGTCGATGGATTTCATGGCCCACCATCGGACTTCTGCCAGTCGGCTGATAAGCGACTCCGCCTTGCGCCTGTCAGTGTTAACCTTCAGCAGATCGCCAATTCGACAGTGTAAATTGATGCGAAGTATCAAGAGAGAGTCCCCTTATATCACCTGAATCATACAGTGTTTTGTAAGTAACTATTGCCTGAGATTGCTTATTTTTAGTAACAACTGTGCAGACAACAAACCATAGGACGCTACACCAATAGATACTACAATTATCATGTCAAGAAGATGGATTTCATCGAAATATTGTGTAGCAAGCACCACTAATGATCCCATTAACATTGATCTCCAAAATGCCGGATAAATGGCTGCAGCTATATCTTTCAATGATGTATAAATGTGCTTTTTCAAGACAAATAGGCTGATAATCCATTGCACGGCAATAGCTACTGTGATCAATAGTGCAACACCATCTAATCCATGAGATTTTGTTATTGGTACGATGAGCGGTATCAGTATTGCTAACCTTAGAAGACTTATTTTAAAGGCAATTTTTGGTTTACCGATCCCTTCAAATAGATATCCATTTATTGAGGTCAATGATCTGATAAATCCAAATACTATAAGAATCTGAAGGGGAGCTACTGATAGAAACCATTTCTCACCAAAAACAGTATTTATTATTAAGTCAGCGGTTAATACAACGCCTACCATGACAGGTAAGGTAATCAAACATACAAATTTCAGTGTCGTCAGATATGCATTTTTTAATGCCACTTTGTCTGATTGTAGTTTGCTATAAGCGGGTAACATGATGCTGGATATGAGTTTAGAGATACTTGAGGTTGCTAAATCAGCAAAAGTGAATGCAAGAACATAATATCCCAGTTTTTCTGTACCCATTATTTTACCTATAACCGCAGTATCAATTTCGGTAGCCACAAAGATTACTATTGATGATGCGGTTATGAATTTCCCATAAGAGAGCAGCTCTTTTGCTACTTTCCAGTTAAAACTGATTTTTGGTTTGCCCTCTATTAGATAATAAGATAGCAAAACCTTGAGACTTGATGATACTAGTTGCCCGATGACTAGGGCCCACACGCTCCTCATTATGTAGGCGGTAAAAATCACAATAATTGTAGACAGAAATTCAGTCAGTTGATCGATATATGAGATACGTCTGAAATTTAGCTCCTTCATCTTATTAATAGTATTAATATTTGTCAGTCCATCGATAATGAATACTATCCCTAATACTTGTAGCATGCTCTCAAGGGTGTCGTTTTCATAATAACTTGAAATAAAAGGAGCTACGGATGCGACGAGGAGAGCCAACAGAAATCCGCGTAATAACAATAGAGTAAATGCTGTGTCTTTAGCATTCTCAAACTCATCCTGCCTTTGAATCAATGCTTGGCTTATGCCGGGGCGTGTAAAAGTTTCTATTGCTCGTATTGCTATGCCAGCAAGACCCATTAAACCAAAGGCTTCAGGAGAGAGTAATCGTGCCAATACGACAGAGCGTACAAGGCTTAATAGCGTTAAAAAAACCTTACTTGCGCCAACCCAAATACCTGATCGTAGGACTTTTGCCTTAATGGATCCATCTTCTGCAAATGCAAAATTCGATAATTTTCTGATTACCGATGATACGATTACTGAAAACTTGCTCATAGATTGACAATGAATATATTTTGCATTTAAAAAAGTTGATAGTTATCAAATATTGTTGTTAAAAGTTGTTGTGTTTATATTTCCAATTTCAATAAATAATGATGGGGCTGAGGTAGTATGTTTCTTATAGTACACTTTTTATCTGAGCTATGCCGTTTTCTTTAAAATACTCTGTAATTAGTTCCTGAATTTCATAGCTTTAAATATGCCTTAATAATATTTCACTCTACAAACCCAGCAACAAATTGCACCTAAACTATCACATGCATCAATCCATTAACTGGATTACTTTTTTATATGTCCTTATGGCTGTTATTAAAAACAGACCAGGTTTTGCATATGAACCAAGTACGCAAAGACTCTGAGTATAGCCATTTTTATTGGCAGTCATGGTTAAATGCTCCGCCAACCGATAACCTCCCTAGGTTGTTAAGAGCTTGTTCAGCAATCTTTTCTTCTACTGTTACATCCTTAGCTCAAGTGTTAAATTGTCTTAGTGTCTGCCGTGACAATCTCAGCGTAAAGTGTGATATGTAGGAATGAAATTATTTCATGAGCCACATGCTCTTCCCAAATCACCCTGACAACTCGTGGTCTACATAATAATTTGCTCTATTTAGAGTGTTATCCAGAAATTGAATATAGTAAAATTAATAAAGCTAAAGTTAATATTTAACAATATAAATACCCTGTATCTGCTTGTTACTATTTGATATTTTTTTATTAAATAAAGAGACATGAACAAATCAAGTCATGAAAAACCTCATAATCTATCAAATTTGTGCATCGTAGGTGGTTGTGGCAGCAGCGGAACAACACTATTGGCTCATATTGTTAGTAAACATGAAAAAATAGGATCCGGTCCTGAGTTCAACTGTTTTAATCATCATGAATTGTATGATTTTGATTCATTTAAGAAGGAATTAGCTAATTTGCAAGGCGGTATAGCAAAACCATCAGGCTATGTCGATGTTCCTGTATTTATGACGTTTCAGGATTATTATGGAATAACTCATGAACTAATACATGACTGGGTCTCTCAAAGTTCAAGTTCAATTGAGTTTACCTGCTTATTGAGAGACCATTTGCTTGACCATTTTAAATGTGAAATATTTTTTGAGAAATCACCAACAAACGCATATTGCTTAAACGCTGCTGGAAAAGTGTTAAATGAAGTGAAACTCGTGCATATGGTGCGTGATGGGCGCGATGTCGTGTCCTCTTTGATGAAGAGAGGTTGGAATCTATTCGGCGCCGGAACTCGATGGCTTTATGATACAGTACAAGGTTTGGAGGCTCGTAACAGTCCAAATTATATGGAGCTTCGCTATGAGGAATTTGTTTCGAATCCTGGCAGCGTGTTAAATGAATTGTTTTCCTATCTCAATGTATCAAAAACTGCAAATGATCTAATCGATTCTAATAAACAAGTGCCAGGATTGTATCATGAGGAGTGGACACAACGAAGTGAACCTAAAGCCTGGAACCAGATACCCTCAGACCCAATTTCTACAAAGTCAATTGGCAGATATAAAGAAAAACTCTCCAAGCGCGATCTAAAGTACTTAAATAAAATCAAATTAAAAAAAAGTGTTGATGTAAACCCTGACACACCCCGAACATTCGGGGAATTATTAGAGTATCTAGAATACCCAAGATCTGTGGAGCAAGATAGCAGTACAATATCCAATAACATCACCATTAATCCTTATAAAGTATCTGATTACTTAAGGCGAGTGCGACGATTTCATAATAGGAATTATTGGCATCTTCCTCAGATATATACCTACTGAATTGTTCTCTTATAAAAGTAAGTACAACAACAAAATTAAGTCCTATATTCACTGTATAAGCTTTTGTAGCAGACCGCTTGAACTGGTTCTGTGCTATTAATATGCATATCCAACTCCATCATTAGAGTATTGACTCTAAAAGACAGGTTACGACAAAAGGCAAGAGTTTGTTTCATTATCAAATCGTCGACGAGTATTACCCGGTGTTCTCCATCCATTTGGCGGAGCAGGGCAGCGCCTGGCTACGTGTAACGCGTAGCACTTGAAACGTGCATTCAACATTGACATCGAGACCTGTACGGCGTGCGGCGGTTCCGTCAAACTCATCGCCCGTATCGAAGACCCTTGTGAAAAAGGAGGTTTATCCTTCGTTATTCTCTTTACATCGCTCCCAAGATAAGGTCTGCTGTACGGAACCTATCCTGATTCAATCGACTGTGAGGGTATTGATACATGGTCAAGACCAAAACACCCCTATTGGGTTGGACATTCAAAGACGTTCTAAGTGAGCTGCACCAAATCGTATTTATAGGGATACCGGACGAGACCCCGGCGTTTGAGACAACGATGTTGGAACGGGAGTACATTGCCTACGTCCTCGCATGCTACTACCAGTGCGATCATTGTTTGACGTTTCACGAACGTGCCGTCAATCGAATTCGCCTAAAAGAGAAAGTCTCTGACTGGAACTGGAAGGATGACCTTGTCAGTGTGACGCTTTTCCTTCATCTAGATGGACGAAAGCTTTCGCCGATGGAGTGGAAACGCTGGGTCGAGGCATGGCGCAGGTATGCAAAACGTATAGACACAAGGCATCCAGCCCTAGCCTGCTATCTCGCCTATGCGATTGGCATTGCGCGGCACGACGAAAACTTGATGAACTTGGCGTTCGAGTCCATTAGCAAGGCCCATGAAGATAATGAACGCCTAAAAGGTGTAATAAGGGATATAGACGGTGTGGTTATTTTTATGAAAGCCGCGACTTCAAAAAACCGCAGTGATAGCACCATTGTGAACCAACTCAAATCGCGAGGAATCACCGATATTTGAACACCGGCAGAATAAATTTTTTGCCGAGTGGCAGGTTTCAAGTACGACAAAAGTAATTATAGAAATTAGACCTGCCGCAGGTATTTGTCCTGGGTTTAAAGGGTGGCAGCTGAGCTTAGATGTAAACGCGTAAAACAGATTAAAATGAAGATGATCGAACCTATCACTAATTACAGGGCGCTTAATCTGCATAACTAAAAGAAAAGCTGTACTACCGAAGGCCTCACATCATTTCAGATGTGGTAAGTTTTGTGCTGGCTATGATTTCAGGCGCAATAGGGCGCATTGGATTAGAGTCAACAGGACCTAACCCGGCAATCAAATATATGTCGTTCAAATAGTGTGAGGTAAAATATAGCGGTAACATTTCAAGTCTGAGCTTAAACGCTGCAAGATACAGATGAAAAATAAGAAGCTTGTTATTTCCAACAACTACCCGAATGAGCTAGAATTCTGTAGTAGCTAGTGTCACGCTGATATCTCACATTAGTAAGAGAGAGTGCATTAGATCAGGTAATCAAACACCGCTTAGGGACAAGGCTATAAGCTGCACCACCTGAGGTGAACAGGCAAAGGGAAATGCAGCGAGAACCCCCCTTCCTAGTGCATAAACAGGCAGAGGATATCGCGAAAGGCATGCAGGATAGTTCTACAACGGATACAGAGTCCGTAGAAAATACCAACCTCTACTCGCTCTTCTGGACCTTTCTTAAGATTGGTTCCACGGCTTTTGGCGGTTTCATGGCACTGATCTCAGTCGTGCAGAACTACGTGGTCGAACGGCGCCGGCTGCTCTCCCATGAGGAGATGCTTGACGGGATTTCACTGGCTACCATTCTCCCTGGTCCCATCGCTTTCAACGTTGTGGCCTATGTGGGCTACAAGCTGCGCGGAATAGTCGGTGCGCTTACAGCCACCGTCGCGGTTACCCTGCCAACATTTCTGTTGATCCTGATTCTAAGTTATGGCTATTTCACCTGGGGTGAAATTCCCTCGGTAAACCGGTTTTTCCAGGGCTTTATACCTGCTGTTTCGGCGATTATCGTCTCCACAGTATGGAACATGGGGCGAAAGACCCTGAAAGGTGTCCCGGAAATGCTAATCGCAGTGATCGCCTGTGCACTGCTGATCGGGATTGGCGGCTTTTTCATCACCCTGGGTATCATCGTAGTCGCAGGAACAGCAGGCTACCTGCTTTTTCGTGATCCCCAACAAAAAACACCTTTGCCCAAGTCTGAACCCCAAACCGACAATACAAGTAGCAAACGTCTCTACAGCTCCACACTGTTGCCGATCGTTACTACAGCAGCACCCTTTTTCAGTACCGACTTGATAATGGCTGGCAAGATCCTGATCACCTTCGCAGGTATGAGCCTGTTACTGTTCGGTGGGGGCTTTGTATTCATTCCCCTGATCCAGGAGATCGTGGTTGACGGCAAGGGTTGGGTTAGTCATAAAGAGTTCATTGACGGTATCGCTCTGGGCCAGGTGACACCGGGACCAATTCTCATTAGCGCTGCCTTTATCGGCTACAAGATGGCTGGCCTGCTGGGTGCAGTCGCAGGTACCATAGGTATCTTCACCCCCCCTGCGGTGGTAATGCTCATCTGTACAAGCTATCTGGACAAGATTAAAGACTCACGGGTGATCAAGGCTGCCATGCGGGGTATCCGCTGTGGTGTCATCGGTATGATCATGGCTGCTGCCTATGTGGTGGCCTCAACAGCGGAACCGAATCTAATTTCCCTAACAATCTTTGCGGCAGCACTGTTCGCTCTGCTGAAGCTCAAGCTGGAAGTAGTCTGGATCATTCCCGGAGCCGGCTTACTCGGACTTCTGTTCTATTGAACAGAGCCATGCTGACAATTTCAGTCTATGGCTTTTTCAAGCCATAACGACAGGAAGGCGGGACGCTACCCAGATCCCATTCGTGCAACGGAAAATAAGGAAATGCTATGCAACCTATATTTATGATCGGCATGCAACGCTCAGGTTCAAATCTATTACGCCTGATGCTGAACCAGCTCACAGAAGTCGCTTCACCTCACCCACCCCATATCCTACAAAGGCTGCAGCCACTACTGAACCACTATGGTGATCTCTCAGAGCAAAGCAATTTCAATCACTTGGTTGATGATGTCTGCCGCCTGGTGGAACTCAATCCGGTAGCTTGGGAGGATGTACGCCTAGATCGGGGCGAGGTTGCTTCACTCTGTCGAGAAAGAAGTCTGGTTGCTCTGCACGGTGCGGTCTATGATCTTTGCGCCAAAGCTTGGGGTGCCAATTCATGGTGCTGCAAGAGTCTGGCAAACATCCACCACATAGAAGCAATCGAGCACTACTTTAAGAATCCCAAATATATCTTTCTCTATCGAGACGGCAGAGATGTCGCCCTTTCCTTTACCAAGGCGGTTGTTGGAGAAAAACACATCTACCACATTGCAGAGAACTGGGCAAAAACGCAAGAAATCGCCCTGTCGCTCATGGACAAAATCGGACCGGAAAGGCTGATGTCCATCTCTTATGAAGAGTTGACTGCAGATCCTGCCGGAGCTGGAAAGAGATTATGCGACTTCCTGGGATTTGCCTACTCTGATGCTATGCTGGAGTACCATCGCAGTGACGAGGCCCGTCGTGCAGCGGACTCCAGTTCCCTATGGGACAAAGTGGCCCAGCCGGTAATGCAGAATAATACACGAAAGTTCATGCGTGAATTTTCGCAAGAGGATATCTGTATTTTTGAGTCGGTTGCCGGCCATGTCCTCGACCAGCTTGGGTATGAGCGTGTTCATTTGTCCAAGGGCGAAGAGATCGCATTCAGTGAGCAGCAGATCCAAACTTTCAAGCAGGAGAACGAGCGTCTTAAACTGGCTCTAAAGGAGAAAGTGGACAAAGACGACCTGCAGCGCAGAGAACGACAGGAGGCACTGCTCGAAGAGATACGAACACGCTCTAGTGACAGCAAGAGTGATACGTTAAAGGTAAGCTCATTCTAAGAAACTGCTAATCCTGAATATGCCCTATTGGGTTGCCGGATTAATAGAATCTCACCTGCGAAACCAGGTCCTTGGTTTCGCAGGTGAGAAAGCCAGCCAACCACCGACTTATAATCGATCCGGTAAACCCGCTAATAGACAAGCACCCCCGATTCTGACTTTACCGGCAACTAAATCTTAAATTGCTGTACCATCTGCTCCAGCTCGCGACTCAGCTTGGCAAGTACTTCACTCTCTGTGGCAGTCTGTTCCGAAGCATTGGCGGTTTCGCTGGCGACATTGTTGATGGTCACGATGTTTCGGCTCATCTCTTCGGTGACACTACTCTGTTCTTCCACTGCGCTAGCAATCTGAATGGTCATCTCGGTAATTGAGGAGACCGCGTCGGTGATGCTGTCGAGCGCAGCTCCGGCATTCGACGCCAGTTCGACGCTTTTAGTTGCAGAGTCCTGACCTTCCAGCATGACACTGGCGGATTGACCCGCCCCCATCTGTACCCGCTCTATAATCTCTTGTATCTCAGTGGTGGATTCCTGGGTGCGCTGAGCCAAATTGCGTACCTCATCGGCCACCACGGCAAAACCTCGCCCCTGTTCTCCAGCCCGGGCGGCTTCAATCGCAGCATTAAGGGCCAATAGATTGGTCTGTTCTGCGATACTCTTGATGACATCGATGACGGTGCCTATGCTAACGGAGTGTTTCTCCAGATCCTTGATGACGTCGGCAGCATGTTCTACCCTCTCAGCCAGGGTACGGATGGCATCGATAGTCTGAGCGACTACGGCCTTACCGTCATGGGCCTGCTTATTCGCGTCTTCCGCATAGTTTGAGGCATTTGAGGCATTGGCAGCAACCTCTTGCACCGTAGCAGACATCTCACTCATTGCAGTTGCCACGGTCTCCGTGTCGGCTTGCTGATGCCTGACGCCTTGACTGGTCTGCTCAGTTATGGTCGCCATATGCACAGCTGATTCGGATAGCTTGCTGGTCGTGTCGAGCAGTTTGACGATGATGTCGTGAAAGTTCTGTGCCATCTTGTTAAAAGCATCGCCAAGTATACCAAGTTCATCCTGACTAATTACCTGAACACGGGTGTTAAGATCTCCATTGGCGAGAGAGCGGGATGCATCGACAACCTTACTCAACGGTGTGGTGATGACGACTTTGACCAATATTAGGATACCGGCAATGGCGGTTACGGTACTGATTGTAAACATTGCAATGGTACTCAGTACCGAGTTATTGAGTGCCTGCTCCTCAGCCAGCTTCATCTGTTTCAGATGGAGCTGCTGTTTGTTGTTGATAACAGCTAACATCTCGTTGGCTCGATTGAAAGTGTAACCCACGATGACACTGCCTAAATTTATCCCGTCATGGGTGACTGGTTTTTCTAACTGATTTTCAGCTGACGACTCATCCCCGGCAACAGCAAAGGGTTTACCGTCGTTGTTGAGGAAAACGACATAAACAATATCGGGATCCTCAACCGCCATTGCTGCATATTGCGACAACAGCGAGAGATCAAACTCAGCTATCGGCTGAGGTGCTATTGCAGCCAATAGTTTACTGAGCTGGTCGGCATTGAATTCTACCGAGGCCTTGGTACGGGAAAACTGCTCATCGGTAATTTGCCGCACCACATCCATAGAGGAGCTCGAGGTTTCACTCAAAGCCTTGCGTTCCTGGCCAATGATCACGTAGCCGGATAGCGTGGTGAGGACGGCAAGAATTAAACCTAACAACAGCGTAAATTTTACCGATACTTTCAAGCGCTTCAGACTGAACCCTCTGGATGCATCATTTGTGTTCATCTCGATTGCCTTTCACATAAGGATAAATTGAACCTGCTCATCCACTAAAAGGAGCTATATGCAGAGTTTTTAGCGCTTGTTTAATACCATCCATTGGGATTGGCTTTACAAAGCCCTTGATTCTGGCCTTTGTGGCAGCTGGCATATCCGGTTTCATCCCAAACACAGCATCGGCCATCTTCGCAGCGTCATCTGATGAAACGCTCGGCAGTGCGGAAAGACACCATTCAGGATAGAGTGCTGTAGTGTGTAGCAGTGTAAATCCCTCATCGGTGCGCTTATCGACAATTTCAAATTCGTCGATTTTGATCTTGCCTTCACGTTGCATGTTTTCAAGTAATCCGGTGCGGATAAAAGCGGCATCGATCAGGCCGTTTTTCACTGCAAGGACTAAGTCGTCCTGTTTTTTGCCTTCACGGATTGAGGCGAAATCCTTGTGAGGATCTATACCTTTCTGCGTCAGATGAAATGTCTGAAAGATATACGCTCCAGCCGCTGCCTTGAACTTCAATGACATTACGTTTTTACCACGCAGGTCGTCCGCAGAGGTAATGCCGCTTCCCTTTTTAGTAACGATCACGCCACCGAACCGAGGGCCGGCCTTAGTGTTCAGCGTGGCTAGCACTTGTGCACCGAGTTTTTCCTCAACATAGACAGTGTGGGGTGAATGAGAGAGAAGAAAATCGATCTTGCCGCTATCGGCAGTTGAGGCAACACGCGCCGGCGGTAGCGGAACAATGACAACAGCCTGTCCCATCTGACTCGAGAGATACTGGGCGAACTCTTGCCAGCGAGCGTTGGCTTTAAGCTCACCCCGTGGAGCGAGAACACCAACCTTTATTTCCTGAGCAAAAGTGAGGGTAGGGCCGGTGAGCAGAAGAAATAGAACGGTTACTAGCCGAAAGATTTTACCTGACATGAACTATCTCCATGTTAACAGTGTTTTCCATACACCATATCTTGGTGCTTCCGTGACAGTCCGTTAAGTCCGTCGACTGGAAATATCGACCGTGTGGAAAAGAACTTTAACTGCCTAATGTTTAACAGGAACTAATATACTCTGTGGTATGGCTGACCACTTTTTGTATCTAACAGTGTATAAAAAGATTGCTTTAGATCGAGACCAATGATCCTAGTGGATATGGCGCTATCCGTTTATGAAACAGTCGACTGTCGGAGAAATCGACTTCATGCGCCTGCTCGACATAGCTGAATAAGATCGCGGCTTCAGGCAGGCTGATCTCGCCATAATCTGGCGCCGAAGTCTCCGTTAATCTGAGGCCTGCTTTAACCACACGCCAAACTCTCCTGCGTCCACCGGGCGCTGAAACAGATACCCCTGTCCTTGTGTACAGCCCAAACCCATCAGCATTTCCATTTGCTGTTTGGTCTCGATACCCTCGGCCACGACTTTCATGTTGAGTGTATGGCCCAGTGCAATGGTTGCCTTAACAATCTCCCGGTCATCGGGGTCAGTCAGAATATCAGCCACGAACTCACGATCTATCTTGAGTTTTTGCGCGCGGACACGCTTCAAGTAGGTCAATGATGAATAGCCAGTGCCAAAATCGTCTATGGCGAGATGTAGGTCGTCATCACACCCGATTTGTGCACTGACCGGACGGTCCTGCAAATCGAGCAGTGTAGATTCAGTCACTTCTATCTCAACGTACTTCAATGGTAACTCCTCCGCGAGAATTGCTTCCTTAATACTCTCCAGGCTCTTCGAATCACGTAATTGCAACGCTGAGATATTGATCGCCATACGACCGAATTCCAAGCCACTGTCGCGCCATTGCTTGGCCTGTTTGCAAGCTGATCGCAAGATGAAATCCCCAAGCTTGTGGATGTGACCCCGGCTCTCGGCGATCCCTATGAAGTTGTCGGGCATGAGGTTGCCGAGTTGGGGATGTTGCCAGCGCACCAGCGCTTCGACGCCCGTGATCCTGAGCGTGTTGAGATCTATTTGGGGCTGGTAAACGAGATAGATCTCTCCCTGCTGGATAGCCTCTGGTAGGTGGTTCGCCAATTCCAGCTCCATTCGAACCTGTCGGGTCATGACATCCTGATAGAACACCGCCTGGTTCCTTCCCTTCTCTTTCGCCCTATAGAGTGCCGTATCGGCAGATGCCAGCAGCTGATCCGGCGAATAGGCACTCTCCTCAACCATCATGATGCCGATACTGGTACCGATCGTGACCGGACGTTCATCGATCATGAAGGGTTCGCTTATGGCGCTGATAATACGTTGTGACAGGAGAGCCGCATCGGCCGGTATCCGAACCTGACTCTGGATAATGCAGAATTCGTCCCCACCCATACGCGCGAGGGTGTCGGTAGCTCGCAATATCGGACTTAAGCGTTGAGCAACCAGATTCAGCAACTCATCACCGGCTGGATGCCCCATACTGTCGTTGACATCCTTGAAGTGGTCCAGGTCCATAAGATGGAGCGCGAAAGGTGTTTTGTCACGGGAGAGGCGTTGTATCGCCCGACTCAGTCGATCCAGCAGGTATGATCTGTTCGGGAGGTCTGTCAGGGGATCATGAAAGGCCATGTGCTCGATGCGCTCTTCGGAGGCTCTCCGTTCAGTGATGTCATGGAAAGTAACAACGGTCCCAATAACCTGACCGTCGCGGAAAATCGGTGTGCTCCAATACTCCACTGGAAACGAGCTGCCATCCCGTCTCCACAAAACTTCGCTATCTTTATGGATCTCCCGCTCTTGTATCGCCGCCGCCTGCATATTGCAGGCATCCAAATGGATAGTCTCACCCTCACTTGTCGAATGATGGATCAATGGATGGATACGGACATTGGTCAGCTCCGAAGCCTTGTAACCAAGCATCTTGGCTGCTGCCTGATTGACGAAAATGGTTCGTCCTTCCAGGTCCAGTCCGAATATGCCATCGGTACTTGAATCGAGTAGTAGGCGTTGTCGTTCCTCGACCTCACGCAACGCTTGTTCAGCACGAACTGTATCTATCACCATGGCAGCCAGGTCGGCCGCCGATTTGATTAATGACAACTCATCATCTCGTGGTGTTTTTGGTTCGGTATAGTACATGGCAAAGGTGCCAAGCACGGTGCCGCTGCGACTGATAATCGGTTGCGACCAACAGGCTCTGAGAGGCGTTTTCTCGACCAGCTCCCGGTAGGCTGCCCAGAAGGGGTGATTCAGCAGATCCTCGGTAATAACGGTTTCACCGCGAAACGCAGCGGTACCGCAGGCACCCACTCCGTCACCGATCAGCAGGCCCTCGATCGCCTCGCTGTAGAAGGCCGGTAGTTGAGGTGCTGAAACTGTGTGTAGTGTCTGATCCCGACCATCGAGTCTGAGTACTGAACCGAGCGCTTCGGGATCAATCACCTCAATATGCTCAATCAGGGTGTCGAGTATCCGATCTTCGCTCATCTTGCTGTTGAGCATCTCCATGATCCGATTTCGCATCTTGAGCTGCATAGCCGACTTCCAGGCCTCGGTGATATCCTCTGCAATGCCTTGAACGCCCGATACCTCGCCGTCTTCACTGAAGAGAGGGGTTTCGGTTGTTTTGAGACGGCAGCGTCGGCCGCTTTTGGTGAAGAGTTCAACCTCATAGGTCGGCTGTTTTTCACCTTCAAGTGCCTGGTTGGTCGACTCGATAACTCGGTCGTTGATTGGGTTCGGCGTGAGATACGCACGGTAATCACGCATGAACTCCTCGGGTTGATAACCGAGAATGGTGGTAACCGACGGGCTGACGTAGGTGAATTGTCCATCGCTATCGTGTCGATAGACCAGATACTCCGAGGTTACCGAGTGCACCAAGCTGCGGTATTTCTCTTCGCTGACCCTCAGCGCCTCTTCGGCTTTACGCCTCTCAGTAACATCATGGATGATGGAGTAGAGCAGTTCCTTGCCTTTTAGGTTAATCGGTCCGGAGTGTACTTCGACATCCCTTACTTCCCCACTTGCCAGGCGATGACGAAAGAAGAAATGGTCCCGTTCCTCCTTGCGCGCATGCTCCATTTCAGCCTGAACTTCGGTGTTGGATAGCGTATTGATATCAGTGATGTAAAGTGACAACAGCGCCGCTCGCGTTCTGCCGTAGTATCTTTCTGCCGCATGGTTGGCATCCATAATTCGGCCGTCGGACGGATCGATAATCAGTTGTACGGCCTTACTCTCTTGAAACAGCGCGCGGAAGCGGGCTTCGCTCTCCTCAATGCTTGCCTTGGCGGTCTGTTGTTCAGTCACATCCCGGTAGATACCCAGCAGGCCGACCACTTGATCCTCTTCGTCGCGGACAGGTACTTTGATCGCATGCATATGGATGGTTTTATCACTGAGCGTAAAGGTGGTGTCCAACTCTTTGGTTTTTCCCTGTTCCATTACATTGAGATCGTTGTTTCTGTACTCCCTTGCGATGGGCTCGGGCATAAGATCGAAATCGGTTTTACCCTGTAGTTCGTCGGCCCGGCAATTAAAATCCTGGGTAAAATTGTTGTTGCCAGTTACATAGGTGGCATCGCGATCCTTGTAGTAGATACTTAACGGTATATGCTCCAGCAACATACGCAGATCGCGTTGTTTCTCGCGTAGCGAGTGAGTTCGTTCTTCGACCAATCGCTCCAGGTCGTTATGAGTAACTTGTAATGCCAGTTCCGCCTGCCGCCTGGCGAATATGTTCTTCACCAACAGAACAATGATTGTGCTGAGTAGTAGTAAGATGGCCAGAGTAATCCAGACCAGAGCCTTGAAGGTCTGATAAAAGGAGAAAGGACGGTTTACCACGACGCTGTTGTTAGGCAGATTGGATTCGTCTATACCCCATTTCTCTAGCTGGGTATGATCGAACATAAACTGATTCCCATCTTCCATCGTTACCGGTATCGTGTCAGGGTCCTCCCCCTGCAGTATCTTTAGCCCCATTTTTGCGGCTGCAATACCCTGGTAGTAGCCGCTGATCATATCGCCACCCACGATCCCGTGACCAAGATTGAAGTCGAGCAAACTATAGACAGGCACACGGCTGGCATTGGTGATCAATTGTGCGCTTTCATGCGACGGGAAGAAACTCTCCTCGCTATCCCTGAAATAGGCACCCAATAGAATCAGGCTCTGTTGTGGCAACCGGCGTACTTCATCGAGCAGCCGGGACATCGGCCAGTTGCCGATGTGGCGGACTTTGACCTGTTGCTCGATATTCGACAGCTGTCTTCTAATCTCTTCGGTCCATGCCTTCCCGGTGGGAAGCTGATCGTTGATGACAAGGATCTCTTGTACACCCGGGTGTAACTGCAGAGCAACCTTAAGGGTGGCCTCTGCTCCGATAGTCTCGGCCACACCGGTAAGTTCGCTCAACCCTGTCAGCTGGGCGGCATCGAAGTCGTTGACACCACAAAAAACAAAGGGCACATCCGGAAACAAAGTATCCCGGTGGCTGCGCATCAAATCGTAAGCATTGTTATCTGATGTAATGATGAGATCGAATTGTATGTCTTTATAGGTCGTGCGAAAGAGAGTCAATAACTGTTCACGATAGGTTTTCGTGTACTGAACTCGTTTCGTATCCATATTCTCCACATGTAGCTCGATATTATTCTCATCAGGTTTTAGCGTCTCTTTGACAGCTCGATAGATCTCTTCTTCCCAGTGAAGACTCTGATGGTATGAGTTGAGCAAGAGTACATGTCGAGTCTGGTTTGTCTCGGACGCGAAAGAGGGCTGGGTAGTGATCAAATAGGTCAGCAGGCCGACAACACCCCACATGACCACACTTTGAAAGGAAAATAGGCGCCAGTGTGGCAGTGCATTGGGGGGCTTCATGGATCTCTTGATGTCGTTTATTTATACACTGTTATCGGCAATGTTCACCGAAAAGTTTAATGTTTAGCTCAGTTATTAGTGGATCCAGCGCCAAGTGAGAGGGGTAAGCGGCTGTCGACTTGCCGGGGTAAAGTTTAACTTACTGATATTATGTCTATTTTTGGTTCAACTATCGTTATTGAATAAGCTGTAAATTGACTGCAATGGTATTGTTGAGTATCAGGAGATGTAGCAGAAGACGTTCCGGAAAAGAGCTAGGCCCCACCATTCCGACAACGGTAGTTTGGTGAGTTCTGGGGGAGGTCCCGGAGTGGCTTGAAATCAGCTTGAGAGGCTTTGTTTAGTATCGTTGATATCGGCTACTTTATCGCCGCTCGTAAGAGACTGCAGCCTACTTCGGGGGTGGCTGTTGGAGTTTCTCGATTCATGCCCGATCGTGATTCAGGAGCAGATCCGAGGCGCCTTACAGAACAGATCAGTCTGGTTTGAGGTCCTGGTCAGTTCGATCGTCTCACCCAAGCGTCCGGACTGGGGGGCATCTCCACTCATGACGGCAAATCCGATGAGCGGAACGCCCTGGCTGTCATGTGCTAAACCCTGGGGTATGGATCGGTCATTACCATCGATTACCCCATCAGCGATGCCATCTGCATCAATCTCAGCTTCTAGTCCGCCATCGACGGCGGGTCCTGGGCCGTCTGCAATATCACCCATTTCAATGACTTCGATATAACCTGTTGTCAGTTCGTTATCCGTGGTTGCTGTGTAGATGTTTTGAATGTCGATTCCAGCCTGTAGGGAGGCTTTGGATGGATAGGTACAACTCGCGTCTTCTGTGATGAGATTGGGTAGTCCGGTCTGTGGATTATTGCGCAGTGTCGCATTCCACACGTCATAGGGTGATAAATAAACATTGATATTCAGCAGATCCGCACCCAGTAGAGAATCTACAATACGCACTCTGACCGATTTATACTTCTCTGTGGTATTGGTTAGGGTGAAATTTGTAATGTAGTTGTTCTCAACTGAGTAGAAGGGCAGCAAGGCAACCTGACCGGTTCGATCGTGATTGAGATGGACCGCATATGTGGAGCCGCTCGCGGCGATAAGCAAAATGGAGAGCCAAATGGTGCATCCTTTCAGCATAGAGGTGGTTCCTTAGTCATTCACGACAAAAACTGTATGATACTACATCAGTGACTTCTTTAAGTAATCTGTCACTGCAATCAGTTGTTGCGGGGTTATGACTCATGAGTAGTGTTTTGATAGCCATTTCATTGATCATTCTACTTATTCTCGGTGTGACAGCACTATTTCTGGCGGGTAACAGCCATGAAGATTCATCCGAGGATGATTTGAAAGACGATGATTTATAGGGTTTGTCAGGGTCTGGGCACATAGTGTTGATTCTGTGGCTTTGTTGCTCGTATAGGCAACAAGTCTTTATGTTATTGAGGAAAAAAATACAAACCCTATAGAAGATTGGATATGTCAATTTAACCCTAGATCTCTGTGAGACTCGGCTTGGTTGAAAGAATCTCCAGGAAAATCAGTGATATATTCAGCAGTGATTCTCTGGCTGACTGTTATTCTGCGGAAAATCGATCCTCCCTATTCAAAATAGCTGTTATTGGTTGAGCTAAAATTGAAAGAGGTAATGATGCAATCCTTCAGTCCATAATCCCGCGGGAGGGAGGTAGCCATGAAAACCTTTATGCTGATCACCGGCAGCGGTCCGCTGATGATACTTACGTCTCACACCTCCATCGAAGATCCTGTAATTCTGGAAAAACTCGCCATCAAGGGTATCGAGAAATTTATCGCCTATGAGGTACCCTACGATCTGGCCAAGCTGCGATATGGTGGTCACTTCACTGTGGTCGCGAATGACCTGCATGAGAGTGATGATCTACGCGTGCTCGATTACAATGGAGAACGAACTTTCAAGCTCTTTTCATTTGCAGAACTTGGATCACCGATTCTGCACGAAACCAGTGGTTCGACTGTCTCTGCCGTTGCTTAATAGAGAGCGAATACCTGTTGAAAGAGAGCTTTAACAGGATTCCGATTTGGGTTGAGCGCACCGGGCCTCAGACTATTCTGCACAGTATGGGGTCTGGTCTGGAGTGAGTTTCCATCTAGCGATAGGTTGGCCGGTAGGAAGTGGACTCGTTATAGGCCATCCCACCAAGCTGAGCAAGTTTGTCGCGAATCTCATCGCCCACAAAACGTTGTGGTAAAGAGTGCTTGCGCTGTTCGCGACGCTCCTTGTCCTCTATCCATTTTGCTGCGATATCGAATGCTTCAATGAAATCGGGTTGTTTGTCCAGTGCATATTTGAAGTAGGCTGTACCAAAATCTGTAAACTCGCTTTTAACGCCACAGCCGAATGATTGGCGATCACGATCGGCCGCTGTGATGATTAGGGTTTTGGGAGTGCGCAGAGGCTCGATAAAACCACCTGAATAACAACTGGAGATGACGATTACCCTCCAAACAATACCCGCGTCATCCAGCGCCTGACGTACTTGTAAAGGTGTTATGTTATCCAATGGTACAGGACCGAAATTGACTGAGAATTTAGGCTCCTTGCTGCCATGAGAGGTCATGAATATGAAGAGTACATCCTCATCGGGATCCATGATCTCGCCAATCACCGACAGGCTGTCGTAAAGATTGTGACGGTTTGCCAGGGGGTAGCGTGATAAGGTTCCGATGTTATTCACAAGTGACATCGATCGTCCGATGGTATCGAAACGGCGATCGAACAGTTCACGCACATATTCGACTTCGTTGAGAAAAACGTTCTCCAGACCGTAACCGGCTACCGTAACCAGGTAAAGATCGGTGACTCCGGATCGCTGGGAGGCCAGGCCATTGAGTGCTTTGTCCATCATTGGGTACTGGTCATAGAAAAGGTCTTCTAGGCTCAGGTTGTGGAGTTTGTCATAGACGCTGTCACTCTGTCCGGGCTCGTCGCTATACCAGAGCTGGGAATAGGGAAGAAACAAGCTGCTGGATAGGGAGAGTAGGAAAGCGATAATTGCCAGGTGCAATGATTTGCCAAGGGATAGGGAGAGTACGATTCGCATCAGGCGCAGCAGAATGTACAGGTGCCAGGCCAAGAGTAACAGCGTCAACAGGCCGCCGCTCTGGAGATGGCCGAAATAGCGATCTGTTGGCAGGCTGAGGGTTTGAAAAACAACGATGAAGAGCGGCATGGATGCCAGGTAGGCGAGTAGCAGTTTGCCTGTGTCGGAAGCCTCGGCGCGGGCCAGTCTGGACATCACCAAAAGAATCAACAGATCAAACAGATAGACAGCGCCCAGGTGGTTGAGTCCGTAGCTCGAGAATGTTGCAGGTTTTTCAGCAACCAAATAAGTAACACTGATTTCCAGGCAGAAAAGTAGTGCAAACAGCCACAGTAGCTGGTCTATGGAGTAGATGAAGCCGTTGCGTGTCAGAGGTTGATTGGTGACAACTCTTATGCCGGCTCTTAGGTTGATGCCAAGTGCGATCAGTTGTCTTTGGATTGATTTTGCTTCCATGTCAATGCTCTGGATTCCGCTGTCGTATCGGAGTGGGTGTCGGCTGGAGGTTTGTGCCGTATAGGGAATATCAGGCAAACGTGCAAAGCCGGAGTCTTTGTCTGTTACCGGTGGCTCTAGTGTACTGTCTCATGCTGATGTGAGAAATCAGCGTGACGCATGAGTATGAGACAGTACACTAGCGGCCGGAAAAATCGTTTGGATCGCCAAGTTCCTTTAACATCCCCGATTTGAATTCACGACGATAGAGTACGCCTACCACCAGTGTGGCTGCAAGTATGAAGAGTAGGGGATGAAGAAACCAGCTGAGGAAGGCCAAGCCGAAGTAATAGGCTCTGAGTCCCCGGTTGAATGTATTGGAGGCCTTGGAACTGACCTTGGCGGCACGCTCCGCAAAGCTGTCACTCCATGCCGGTAGCTCGTGGCTCTTGGGAGCGGCGCCGATAATGGTGGACAGGTAGTTGAAGTGGCGCATCGACCAGGTGAACTTGAAGAAGGCGTAGATAAAGACGAGTAACAGCCCCAGCATCTTCAATTCCCACACTTCCCGGCTGCTCTTGACCGCATAGCGCAGATCGCCTACCACCTCCATGGCGGTGTCCATGGTGCCCATCACCGCAATCAGTCCGGCAAGTATGAAGATTGTGGTGGAGGCGAGAAAGGTGGCGCTTCGGGCCAGAATCATGACAATGTTGGAATCCACGATGCGAACATCCCGGTGCATCATCTCCTGCATCCACTGTCTTCGGTAGCCGTGCATGGCACTCATCAGTGTCAGCTTGTCGCGGGCTCGAAGGTCGGCAAACCGGCTGTACCCGATCCAGCAGACCAGGAACCAGATGAGTGCGCTCATATCGAGTATCGGCATTGTTCACTTTCACGGGTTTCGACGGAGCTTCAAGTTTAGTCGCTTTTCTTACCGGAGAGAAATGGGGTGGACTGTTCTGCTCGGCCGATTTGATCTGAAGTTGTAACTCGATGCGTGAATTATGGGCTCACTATAGAATACAGGTATCTCCATGTTCAGGGGGAATGGGGGCGTATCTGTTCTCGATCTTTGTTACAAAATCGTTTCTGAGGGATGAATCAATGGATGAATGAGTATCCATTGATTCATTGTTCGGATGGTCAGCCGAAAACGCTACCCGTTTTAATGCCCAGCATTTTTAACAGCAGTGGTAACGGACAGAACTTGGTGAAGGGCGCCTGGAAAATCATAAAGCCGACAAAAATCGAGGCATAGAGAAAGAAGATATTCTGTGTGGCCAGATAGCCGCCTACGGTTGCCATGATGAGTATGCCAACGATTGAAAAGGTGATACGTTCTACGGACATGATAAAGAACTCCTGCTTGATGTGTTACGTGCGACCCGATTGCCGACGATAAACAAATTATCTATGCCTGGAGAAAGCGGTCTGCAACATTTGTTACATTCACAACTGCTGCACCATGAATCGCATCACCGTGCCGAAAGGGTGGACGAAGTACTGGATTGGTTGCGTCAGTGGTCACTCCTTCAGATCAGGGGGTACTGTATTTTTTTAACCGATAGGCCATCTGGGGTCTGGTTAAACCGAGCATCCGTCCGGCGGAAGCGAGGTTGCCTCTAGCCCGCTCGACGGCTCTGTCGAGGAGTCTGTTTTCCAGTTGTCCCAGGGGGATGGTCTGATCCAGTATCTGATCCAGCATTTGATCGAGGGTAAGGCCGCTTGTCTGTGGGTTGGGCGGGTCTGACTGGGCCGGGTTTTGAGTTTGTACTGGGGCTGCAGGCTCGACGTCCAGTTCGGGAAAAAGGTTGGGAAGGTCGATGTGCGTGTCATTGGCTGCGATGATCACGCCTCGCTCGATGATGTTCTCCAATTCCCGGATGTTGCCCGGCCAGTCGTAGTTTCTCAACGCTCGCAGGGCCCGCTCGGTAATACCGGGAGTACGTTTGCCATGCAGTGCTGTGTACTTCTCCAGAAAGCGCTTGGCCAGGGCCGGAATATCCTCCTCCCGTTCGCGCAAGGCGGGGATCAGAATCGGAAAGATGTTGAGCCGGTAATAGAGGTCCGCACGGAACTTTCCCGCATCCACAGCCTGCTGCAGATCCACGTTGGTCGCCGCGACCAGTCTGACATTAACCTTGCGGGTGCGGCTGTCACCGATGCGCTCAAACTCACCTTCCTGTAATACTCTCAGCAGCTTGGCCTGTGCGGCGGGTGATAACTCTCCCACCTCGTCGAGGAAAAGCGTACCCCCGTGGGCACGTTCGAAGCGCCCCGGCCTGGAGTGCTGTGCACCGGTATAGGCACCTTTTTCCACGCCGAAGAGTTCCGATTCGATGAGTGATTCCGGGATGGCGGCGCAGTTGATGGCGATGAAATTTCTTTCCGCCCGGGAACTGATGCTGTGGAGCGCGCGGGCAAACATCTCTTTGCCGACACCGGTCTCACCCAGCAGTAACACGGTTACATTGCTTTCCCCGGCCTTCTTCAGCATTTCACAGGTCTTCAGAAAAGGCGGCGCACTACCCACCATGTCACCTGGTGCGGTCTCCTCATCGAGGGAGTATCGAAGATGAGCTACCTCTTCCTGAAGCTTCAGTAGCTGGTCGGCGATATGGTCGGGATTGAAATATTTGAGATCCTCTTCCACATCCCCTTCCCAGTCCTCTACCGGTTTGCCCACGTTACGGCAATGGCGGTCACCCATGCCGCAACACTCCGGTTCCTTGTAGAGGATAAAGCGACCGACGATTTCGCTGGTGTAGCCGGTGGCATAGCCGATCTGGGTCCAGCAGACCGACTCTGTGTGGACGCCGAATTGCTCGATGTGAACGTCCGCCTCATAGGAGTGCTCCCAGATCAGGTCGCCGAAATAGCGTCCATTGGCGATGTCGACGTCGATCTTGATGGGAGAGACCTTGACGATGCCTTCCACCATATGCAGCTTGGGCCCCATCAGCATGAGCTCTTCATCCGATGCATTGGGCATCAGTTTGCGTGCAAGTTTGGCATCCCGAACCCCTGAGGCGTAACCCATCCTGGTCAGCAGTCCCCGGGCCCGTTCGATACCCAGGGTCTCGATCAACTCCTTGCGCAGGGAACCCATGGCACCGATATGCAACATGATCATGCGCTGGTCGCTGAGGTGTATCCGGCCCTCCTCCAGGTAGAGGTTGAGTTCTGAGGGGAGGTTGAATTGAGCGCTCAGATCGATCTGGATGGTCATAGGGTTGTCTCGGGCGGTAGCGGTTTCAAGCTGACGATATGGTGAGAACGAAAAATCACGATATCATCAGAAAGTGATCATATAGTAAGTTTTGTTTCGCCTGTGACAGTATAACCAAAAAATAGCCGCATAAAATAACGATTGAAAATATAAATATCGATTTTAATTGTTATAACGATAAAATATTAGGGTTATCCCTTAAATAAATAATCATATGATAACTTTTGGTCCCGATAACAGAGATTTCGTTTGATCTGGGCTGTGGCCTGGTCTCTCTATCCAGTTTTGGTTGCACTTCTCAACACCCCTCATGGCACACATTCTGCTCTGATCACTTCACGGATCGCTTTGCTCAACTGAGATTGAGTAGCTCCGGAAAACGTCGACGCAGTATCAAGCACTCAACACAGGGGGATCAGATGCGACACCAGGTGACGATCGAAAACTGTAGCGAAACCTGTCCCTGCTCAGAGCGGCAGGTGAATCAAATCGGATCGTGCTGGCTTGCCGTTGCACGCCCACCAGCGATCTGTCGATCCGAGTGGTGGGAAAAATGGAGAAAGTTTTGAGAACGGACCGGGTCGCTGATCCCGATGATGATGTAACCATTGCCGCAGTCGGCTGAGAGTCTGTCGAGAGGCTCAATAACGATACGATTTACACAAGCAGAGAGGATTTCAATATGGCATTTAAAGGCGTACTCCGTCCCGGACTGATTCAGATTCGCGTACTGAATATGGACGAAGCCCTCAATCACTACCAGAATATTTTAGGCCTCAATATCGTCAGCAAAGAGGCTGATGGGCGGGTTTGCCTCAAAGGTTGGGACGAGTTCGATCACCATAGTGTGGTACTTCGTCAGGCGGAGAGTACCGGTCTGGACTATGTGGCTTTCAAGGTCGACAGTGATGAATATCTCAAGGAGATAGAACCCAAGATTGTTGCCTGGGGTCTTGAGGTGGATCATGTGCCTGCCGGCGAACAGCCGGGGTTCGGACCGCGTATCGGCTTTACTCTGCCAACCGGACACCGAATCGAACTCTATCACCAGGTGGAACTGGCTGAAGATCATCCTGGCGTCACCAACCCGGATATCTATCCTCGTCGTCCCGAGGGTATGGGTGCGAGCCGTTTCGACCATCTGCTCTGTTACGGCCCCAATATCGGCAAAGCGAGGGAGTTCTTCTGTGATGTGCTCGACTTCTATCAGCCTGAGAAGGTCGATCTACCGGAAGGGGATGGCTCACTTGCCATCTGGCTCACGGCCAGCAACAAGGCCCATGACATTGCTTTTGTGGAGCACGAGGAGCCGGGCAAGCTGCACCATGTGGCTTTCCTGCTGCAGGACTGGAATGAAGTGGGCACAGCTGCCGATATCATCTCCATCAATGATGTCGCTCTCGATATCGGGCCGACCCGTCACGGGATCACCCGCGGACAGACCATCTATTTCTTTGATCCTTCCGGTAACCGCAACGAAGTCTATGCCGGTGGCTACACCGCCTACCCGGACCATCCGGTGCGGAGCTGGGACTTCGATCATGTGGGCAAGGGTATCTTCTACTATGAGCGTGCCCTGAATGACCGCTTTCTGACGGTATTGACCTGATGGGACTGGCGGTAAACGAACCACAGATCCATTGGCGGGCGGCGGCGGACGCGGTGGCCGCCGCTGTCCAGCAGGCCGAGGAGATGGGAATCAAGATCAACGCCGCCGTGGTGGACAAGGGTGGCAATCTGCTCGCCTTTCAACGTATGAATGGCGCCTTTCTCCACTCCATCGGTATCTCCATAGACAAGGCCTATACAGCGGCCGGGTTCGGTTTTCCCACCCACAAATGGATGGATGAAATCCGTGACATACCACAACTGCGTGAAGGTCTCGTACACAGGGATCGCCTGGTGATCTTCGGTGGTGGCTTACCGATTGTCAGCAGTGACCAGGTGATCGGTGCCATCGGGGTCTCCGGCGGTTCCGAAGAGCAGGATGAGATCTGTGCCAGGGCGGGCTTGCAACGGCTGGGTCTGTGAGCTTCCGTAATATTTTGTCGCCGGGGTAGTAACCTGTGCGTAATGCATGGGGTTCGGTCAACCGTACCCCCATGTGTCACTACGGCTGATTGAGGTTTCTATTCCATACTCAGCCACTTCGTATCCAAAAATCGGTGTAAAAGTGGCTATTATCAATCGTCAATTAACGAGGTCTATTCATGCCATTGATTCAGGCAACCATCATGGAGGGGCGCTCCCAGGCGCAAAAAGAGGCATTTTATCAGGGCGTCACGCAGGTCGTGGTGGATACGCTCAATGTACAACCGGAACAGGTACGTGTCGTGATCCAGGAAGTTCCGAAAACCCATTGGGCGATCGGTGGTGTATCTGTCGCCAGGCGTGATGCCAAATCCTGACAAACCGATACGATGCGTTTTTTAATCCTCGGTGCGGGCGGTATCGGTGGCTACTATGGTGCCCGTCTTCAGGCCGCCGGGCACCCGGTGCTCTTCATCGCCCGTGGGGATCACCTGAAGGCGCTCCAACAGCATGGTCTGTCGGTAACCCACCCTGAATTCAAATTCGATGAAAAGGTTAATGCCATAGACCAGCAGGGTCTGATTGGAGATTACCGTGCTGATGATTTCGATCTGTTGATATTGACTGTCAAGGCTGGCGCAACGGAGCAGCTGATGCAGAGCCTGCAAGGTTGGTTGAGCCTTGCTTGTACGCCCGTGTTGTCGCTGCAAAATGGGGTCGACAATGAGATCAGCATCGCTGCCCATATCGGTAGTGAAAGGACGATTGGTGGACTCGCGGTGCGCATTGGTGGGCATATCATAAGCCCTGGAGTCATCGAGGCCACCGGTGTGGCCCAAGTCGTGATGGGTGCCTGGAAGTGTGCCCTGGACCACCCAAAGCAACAGGAAGATCTGAAAATAGTGGCGGACTGTTTTAATCGGGCTGCGATACCGACAACTCTGAGTGATACCATTCAGAAGGCGCTTTGGCGAAAGCTGTTGATCAATAACGGGGTCAATCCGTTGAGTGCCCTGACCGGTCTCGATACCCGCACTCTGACCTCCCATCCGGTGTTGACCCGTACAGTCTATCAACTGATGGAGGAGGTGGCGGTTGCGGCGACTGCTGACGGTGTCGATCTGGAGCGGTCTGACATCGATGAAATGTATCAGCTGATCTGCCAGTTCGATGCCATCAAGACCTCCATGCTGGTGGATCGGGAGAAGGGACGGCCATTGGAATTGGATGCGATCAGCGGTGTGGTGGTGGAGCGATGCGGCAGGTTGGGTAAAGAGGCGTCCATCTCTGCCTTGATTCAGGCGCTGTTGCTGAATCAACTGAAGGTTGCTGGGTAAAGTCTCAGTTGACTTGCGATGTCTGCCCGGTGGTTATGATGATAGCCGGGGATATCCTCCCATATCAGAGCACCATTCCCTGGTGCTTGCTGTTTTCCATCGCGCCAAATAACTACCAGCCTGCACTGTTTTCCTGCAGCAGTTGGTAATCTTCCCCCTGGTTATTGTTTATATTGGGATTGGCGGTTGGATCATTGGTCCGATAGTAGATGCTTGAGTCGTTTGGATTGACGTAATTGTAATCGTAGTAACCATCCGCTTCATATCGGGTGCCTGTGGTGGGATCTACCAGCTGCTGTCGCTCATGAATGGAATCGATGTAGGCACTTTGCGAGCGGTCTGAAGCTGCACTACGCTCCATGTAACTGTTATGACTTCTGTCCAAGGCATCCATATTGGACTGGTGGATCTGTTGCTGACTCTGTCTGAAGGCGCGGTTTTTTGCGCTCAGGTTGTTCTGAAACTGAAGGTGTTGCGCATTTGCTGACTGCAGCCAGTTTTGGTCATACTGGTAGGATCGGGCAAATCGAACCAGTTCATTCTGAATCTGTGAATAGTCATGGCCTTCTGACAAAGGCACGGTAAATCCGTAGAGCTGCACGATGGTGACAGGAGCACCATTATTGGGGAGCGAACTGACGGTCACCGCTGCGGAGCTTTTCTGGTTATCTTCCTGGTCCACCACATCGAACGCATAGGTGACGACCTGTTGTCCATACCGGAACAGCAGGTTTGCATCCCGTTGGTTTACATATTGGGAAATGGCCGAGATTCTGTAGCGATTCTCGATATTGGCATTGGGGTTTTCGGCACTCACCTGCTGTAACAGATTATTGAAATACTGCTCCGGATCCACTGGGTTCGAGATGAAAGCGCCATGCAGATGATAGATGTAACCGCCGGCGACACACAGAGCTGTCGGTGTATCGGGTATCTTTACATTGCAATTGAAGCTTTCAGGTACTGATACATAGGCGGTGGTTGCGCCGTTTTCCTGCAACGGCACATACTTCAGGCCCTGTGCCTGTGTTATCGATGTTGAGGTAAACAGGAGAGGTAGCAGCATATGGAGTAGAGGCTTCATTGTTTTCATTGTCCTTAAGGTCTGTTCAGAGAGTGCTGAATCTGCGCTGTGATCTGAAACGAATAGGGCCTGATCTACGCGAATCTGGGCTGATTGAAAGATATGAGAGCACCCTGGCTATTAAGGATAGCTTGAAACGGTTTAAAGTCACGCGGTATTAGTATGGTTATTTGTGATAACAGGCCCTGGTGTTTCCCGCTGTTGGTCGGGGGTTGATAAATCCAGTTGCTGACGCTCAACGTGGATTCGGATGATCGTTTCAAGACTGACTAACTATTTGGTTTCTGCATGAAAATATGCCATTTGGGTCTTCTCCAGCTTGCCCGGAAATTTGTAATGTCCGACTCTATGGCACGGTTGCTCTTTTCATGACCATCCAGGAAAAGTACCAGTTCGAACTGCTGCTTCGGTGAGCCAAAATTGTTGTCGAACTGTTTCACGATTTCGTTGGCCGGGGTTGCCAGTCGCCCCATGATCTCGATCACGGGCAAGCTGAGACCGGCTTTATCCGGACCTGCTTCATAGGCTTTGTATACCAATTCAGTACAGACCAGTTCACTGTCGGTGAGAAAGTCAAAATTGAAATCGTAAGGTCTGCCGATGTAGTGGAAGGCTTGCAGAATGGCTTTCGCCTTATCGAGTTTATTCAGCTTTGGCCGCAGAATGGCAAGTGAGTCGGCCTCAGCGGAGTGCTCCAGTGAGGTGAAAACCACCCCTTCACTGATCGCTTCAATGATTCGTGTGGTGTGATTCTCCTCATGTGTGGCGAGACTCCCGGCGTAGGCTTGCGGGTAGCGTTGTTCAAGCAGTGAGTCGAATGCTCCGCTATCGATCCCCTGTTGCTTCAGCCAGTTTTTGACCGCTTGATCATCAAAGTAGTGTTGACGCTGTTCAGGTGTGCCGATGTAGAGGGCCGCATGGGGCCAGAAGCCGGGCAGGCCGATATTCGAGAGATACCACTCTCGACGTTCGAGCAGGATATCGCCAGGTTCGAGGCGGGGTCGCAGTGCGCCGATCTGCTGTTGAGTGATCAGCGATTGGTGAGGTCTGTGAACACGTACATCCCCCATCCATTCAGAGACCCCTTTCTGCACTGGAAAAAAGGCCTTGAAACTGCTGTCTTTGACGATTTGTACACCATTTTTAACCGTCTGTTCTACGCCTTTGCCTTTACCGTAGTCCCAGAGTTTGGCCTGATCCTCTTTGATGCCCTGGTTCAATTGGAAACCCGGTTGTTCACCGGTAAGCCGGTAGCTGAGGGTGAGGCGGGCAAATTCTGTTGCGATCGCAATATTCAGATAGTGAAATTTAATCTTTGAGTAGGTGCCTTGTTCAAGTCCTAGTTCCGCTATCGGCTCATTCAGCAGGATATGAATCTGAGGGTTGCGTTCAGTGATCTGCAGAAAATCCAGTACATAGCGGTAGCGGGTCAGGAAGGCTGCGTAGGCGATGCGAAACGCCCGCTTGCGTATCACTTCATCCTGCTGCATGTAATCATCATAGGATTGACTGATGGAATCGAGGATTATCAACCTGTCGAGTAAGCTTACCCAGGTGGAGCGGATTTGCTGCCGTTGTGTACTATCCGGTAGCTGGTTTTCAGCGGCTTCCCGTTTGTTGAATAGGTCTGAGTTGGAACTTAAGTAGGCCAGGATGTCGGACAGCCCTTTGCGTTGGGTGAGAATGACCTGAAGATTGTTGTCCAGTTGCTCTCGCGAGGAAGTCTCACTGGTTGATGTTGCAGAAATGGCGGCTGCGGGTGTGCAGACGGTGAGCAAGAGTAGTAAACGAATCAACATCTTCATACCGGATTGTCCTTGTAGTCAGCCTGTACAGGCCGGCTTATCCCGATTGTGTCTGGAAGTGCCGGATTGTCTGAATCGTCACGCCTTCAGAGAACAGGATCCAATGGTAACAGACTCCATAGGTCGACTTTCAATCTTTTTAGGAAGCCAACCCCTTGCTGGTCGATGCCGACCGCGGCGTCCCAGCTGTTTTCAGGCTGCATATCCCTACGAATTACCTGAGCAACCTGATGTGCAATTTTCGAATCGTCGATGACGACACCCACTTCGGTGTTGAGGTTTGCGGACCTGGGATCGAAATTGAAGGTGCCTATGTAGGTGATCCGGTTGTCTATGACTAAAGATTTAGCGTTTAATGCGAAGATGGGTGAGGTTTTGCCAAGCTGCTCATGACGATCGATGAGGTGGCGGTGGATTCCTGGGTTGGGTTTGAATTCATAGAGGCTGATTCCAAGATCCAATAGCCTCTGCTTCTGTTTCTGATAGCCTGAGTAGGCCTGCAGGTTGTCGGTTGAGGCCAGGGAGTTGGTAACGACGGCTATCTGAACCCCTTTAGCCAATAGCTCGGCAAAAAATTCGAAACCGCCTTCCGGCATAATCAGATAGGGACTTTCAATCAGTATCTCTTTTTCCGCCTTCGAAAGTAGCTCAATTAATGAGGATGTAGTCTGGCCGCCACCACCCAGGTTGTTGCGCTGGTTATTTTTTCCCGGTATGTCGTGAATATAATCCACTTTTGTCCAGTGCAGTTGCATGAAAATCTGTTCGACTTTCGTGGCCATATTCGTGATTGCGATGCGAACTTCCGATGCAAAGTTTAACGGATCACTGGCATATCGATGCAGCCACTCGGTATAGTCTTTGACCTGCTCGGCGCTTAACTGGCTCTTTTCCTCTGCAAGCAGCTTGCCCAAAGAGACTGACAGGGGGCTCTGCCAAAAGTTGTCGAAGCTATGCTGTATCCTGGGCAATACAGAACCGGCCACCATCACATCCCTGTCGCGGAAGTTATAAGTATGATCATAATCATAATACTCATCGGCCATGTTTCGACCACCGGTGATGGCAATGGTTTGGTCGTAGATTACAACTTTGTCATGCATGCGCTGATTGGAGCCGCGAAAGTCTGTGATCAGATGCCAGAGCTGAGACAGTGTTCCCCGGCCTACTGAGTGCAGCGGATTATATATTTTTATCTGGATATTGGGATGAGCATCCAGGGAGAGCAGTGTTTCCGGCTCGGCGTCGATCAACAGGTCATCGACAATGACCCTTACCCTGACACCTCGCTCAGCGGCGGTGAGCAGGCTTTCACTGGCAAGCGTACCGATGTTATCCGTACTCCAGATGAAATACTGTACGTCAATGGTTTTCTGTGCAGATTCCGCAAGCCAGGCTCGGGTTAGCAGGGACTCCTCTCCTTTTTCCAGAATATAGACACCGCTCTGTCCTGGGTGCTGTCGGCTTAGCTCATTCAGGTGCTCCAGGATACTGGCCTGCAGCGGCAGTGATAGAAAAAGAAGCGGTAACAGCAGGCAGTAGCGTTTTAGGGTCTGTTTTACAAGTTTTACTGGCAAATACATAAACTATAGTTTGACTGATTATCGGTTTTCAGAAGAAGGCTTCATGCCCGTTTCAAGTTGAAAATATCTGATGTGAACTCATCCTGCACGATGACTGAAGCTATGGTTTGTTGTTTATATTCAATCCTGATCAATTGCGTATAGGGAACCTGTCGATTGGGTGCTGGGTTTTCAACGGTGGTCGATGCCTCAATTACAATCGAATGAATTATCGAAATCAATCGATGGAATCATGTTTCGTCGATCTGTCCTCTGGGAAAAGTCGCGTTCTGACTCTTGACAGGGGAGTAATTCATCTCTGCGGTTGCCGCTATTCGGTTCTTGATAGACGACACGCTTGAGAAAAACGCTACTATTGACTAGTTAACAGGTCTTAAAAAACGCTTCTGTTTCGATCGTTCAATTCAGAATAAAGCCCAGCAAACATTGATTATTCTGAATATTGATGGCTTTAATAATATCAATAATTTCTGCGGCCATGAGGCTGGCGATGGCATTCTTATGCAATTGAGCAGTTTTTTGCGCTCTGAGCTTGCTGAGTTGAAACATGAGCTGTTTCGTCTAGGTGGTGATGATTTCGGTTCGGGTTACTCGAATCTACGTCATCTGCTTGAATTGAAGATTCATACATTGAAAATCGATGGGTCACTGGTAAAAAAAATTGTCAATGATTCTCATGCGAAACAAGCGGTGCTTGCGATTACGACCCTTGCTCATAAAATTGGAATCAACTCGATTGTGGCAGAATTTGTCTGTTCACAAGATACTCAGGAGCGTGTAGCTGAAACGGGTATCGCGTATTCTCAGGGTTTTTTTATCGGTCAACCTGAAGATACAATACACACCTGAATGTAAGTTACCGGGGGTTCCTTTCATCCTGAATGGAGCCACTCACATTTGAATGTTAAGGGAGTGTGATGCTATGACGGTGTTCCGCACCTAGCGCGACTGGTCTCTGCTTATGCGTAGCCAATCAAGCCTGGTAGCCAGAGTACAATATTAGGGAAAGCGATCAGAGTACCGATGGTGATTACGTCAGCGACAAAGAAGGGAGTACATCCGCGGAATACATCCTGAACCGTACACTCAGGGCGTACGCCTGCAACGACAAAGCAGTTCAATCCAATCGGCGGGGTGATCAGACAGAGCTCTGCCATTTTTACCACGATAATGCCAAACCAGATGGAGCAGCCTACTCCGGATACACCGAATGCGGATTCCGCTGCGGTGACCGCCTCTCCGCCATTCAGGGCGATCACGGCGGGGTAGACCACCGGCAGGGTCAGCAACAGCATGCCGATGGCGTCCATGAACATGCCGAGTAGTGCATAGGCGCAGAGAATCAGCAGCAGGGTCAGCATCGGACTCTGTTCCAGGCTGACGATCCAGTCGGAAAACGCAGTCGGCAGATCGGCAAAGCCAAGGAATCTCACATACAGCAACACTCCCCAGATGATGGTGAATATCATCACCGTTAACTTGGCGGTTTCCATCAGGGAATTTTTCACTTCCGGCCAGCGCGCCCCTCGGTAGAGTGCCATGCAGAGGATGACGAAGGCGCCAAGAGCGCCCGCCTCCGTGGGTGTACCCACGCCGCCATAGATGCAAACCACGATAATGGCGATGACAAAAAAGATCGGCAGTGCCCCGGGGAGCGACTGAAAGCGTTGTTTCCAGGTAAAGCCGGTGATCGGTGGACCAAAATTTTTACGGGTCTTGGCCAGAAGAATGACCAGGCCTCCGTAAATCAGTGCCGAGACGGCGCCTGGAAGAAAGCCGGCCATCAGCAAAGCGCCCACATCCTGCTCCACGATAATGGCGTAGATTACCAGTATTGCCGAGGGGGGGATCAGTGAGGCCAGGGTGCCACCGGCCGCGACCACTCCGGCTGCGAAACGTTTGTCATAGCCCAATTTAAGCATTTCGGGCACGGCGATACGGGCAAATACAGCTGAAGTGGCTACGGAAGCGCCGGAGACGGCGGCAAAACCCGCCGTGGAGAAAACTGTTGCGACACCCATGCCACCGGGCAACCAGCCAAGCCAGCGTTTCGCCGCCTCGAACAGGGCCCGGGTCAGACCGGCATGGTAGGCAAGAAAACCAATCAGGATAAAAGTGGGT
>JAKSBX010000214.1 GCA_022360905.1 Chromatiales bacterium | reverse complement strand
GATGCGCTTCGCAAACTCGGTGATCTCCGTGTCATCTGTGGTAAAAAAAACAGCGTAACACATGAACTATCAGTCAATTATCTATGAAGACCACCCCTCCGCACCCCTCCCAAGACAAAAAAAGGGGAACGACCCATGACGTTCCCCAAGGAGTCCGCGAAGGGACCTCCGATTCACTGAATCAGAATCTTTCTCGTTTGTGCTTATCTTTTCGAGACTTCTCTGTTTTGACTTCGAGTTAAGGATTTGCTGGAATTCGTGTGGCCGGAGCCACCGGGTTGACGGTTGGGCGGGTGCTCGTACCACCCGCAACCTTCCGCTCCATTTCACGATTGGACGTGAAGGGAAGGCGATCATTCACATGTACGAGAGAGCATAATTTTCTAGGGGTGACCTGGTGATCGCTGTGCATGTTCAAAAGGCGTCGAAACGATGCCGTGCAAAGAAGTCGCGTCCTGGGAACGGAAAGGCACGGAAGCACGCGCCACCGTTGATATCCCTGCGTAGAAAGACGTCGCCCCAAGAGGGCAGTGGTTCGTAGGTGACGCGCGTTCGGTGTTTGCGCCGCTACAGCGATAACTACTTGACCAAGCGCCAAGACACCGGCAACGGGATCAAAAAATATGAAGAAAATGTCATGTTTCTTTTAAGTTGCTGGTAATAAGCTGGATCAGCGCCTCGGGGGCTTCGGTTTCGGCGGCGCCCATCGAAGGGGGAGCGCGTTCTCGATGCAAATGCCACGGGTCAATTCGAAACGCAACATGCGCTCGGCTCCCGCGGGAAATGCCGTTTCTCCCTCGTTCCACTCGATGGTCGACGTACCTGTCAGCATCAGAACTCGGCCGCTGGTGAAATCCAGGAACAAGTACCCACTCTTCGGGTTGCAGACGAGGTTGCCCAGGGTGTTGAAGTGCTGGTTGCCGCGATAATCGGGATAGTGAAAGGCACCGTCGCCGGCCAGCGTGACGAAACCGGGTTCACCGCCGCGATGGGAAACATCCACACCATAAGCCGACCGATCAATCGTTAGGGCGGTGCTCGCGTGAAGATTCGGCGCCTCGTGCGCGCTCGCGATGAAAAAGGTGTCGGCTTCCCGGATGAGTCGCTGGGCATCGCTGTCCAGGCGCTCGAAGTGGGAGATCTTCGGCGCGGTTTCCGAGGCGAGCGGTTGGAAGATCGCTTCGCGGGGAACGATGAATTTGGGGCAGTTACCGAACGTTTGGTCTACCTGCACCTGGAATCCGGGCTCCTCACCATTCGTCGTTCGCTCGATTTTTCCGTTGAGTCGGTTGCGGCGGCGCGTCTGCGGTTCCAAGCCCAGCAGTCCCACCGACGCGCCTGGTTTCAGATGCGCGGCCAAGGGATCTCCTGGCAGCGGCTGCGCCGACACCTGCAGGCGGGTCGCGTCGGGGGTTTGCGCGAACCAGATCGGTCTCTTCCACCACTGCCTCATCTTTGCCGCCCGCCCAGCTTTCGGAGACGG
>JAKSBX010000148.1 GCA_022360905.1 Chromatiales bacterium | reverse complement strand
TCGTTCCACACCGAGCCACGCAATCCGCACTCGCGAGCTAGGTGCCAGACTTTGGGACGGAAACCAACTCCCTGCACCAGTCCCTGAACCCGGATACGCTCAGCCGTTTCAATTGCCATTGTTTTGTTTCATCAATTCAAGCCGCTCTGCAATGACGCTTTATCACACAGTTTGTCATCACCCTGAAGCCCTTACAAAGTTCCCCTGGACGACTTAGGGATTGTTTTTGAATCATGATCATTCCTGTCCCACTAATTTTCAGCCTACCCTGAGCAAATCTGAAAGCCCCTCTCCCTTGATGGGAGAGGGGTTGGGGAGAGGGTGCGCGCGAAGCGCTTCAAGTGCGTGAAAGATAAAGCCAATTTAACCCTTCATCTTTTATCATATCTATTATTGATCAATATAGTGCCGTTCATTCTCCCCCTCTCCCCCAGCCCCTCTCCCACAAGGGGAGAGGGGAGCAGCTCACCCAGCGAATGCTGGACCCAGAAACCACCATCGGATGGAGAATGGACAGTGGCAACCAGTAGCAGAATTGCCTTAGGCAGCAACCCACCATCCAACAGACAAGTATGACAGTCAATAGTAATTCATGGCATGCTTTAAACATGCAAATGCAACACTTTCAATGATGCACTGATACCAACACCAACAGCAGATCCTGAAAGATTATCAAAACCATCAACACAATCACTCAACTGGCCACAGAGACGCGTCAACTGGCTCAACAGAGCCGGCACCGCTATCTCCTGCACATTGCTGGTGAAGCATCCTGGTGTAATGAACAGGCGAAACAGATCGTTCAGGCGATAAACGATCCGAACACGCTGTGGATCGGAGACTATCCACCTGAGGGCATAGCCCATGCGGGCAATCGTCAGGCACTGCAACACCTGGGCAGAGAATCTGGCCTGCTGATCTACAACGCCTTCTCAGGATTCGATCCGGATGCCTTCGGGGCTGTCAGCGGCACACTGACTGGTGGCGGACTGTTGCTGTTGTTGACCCCTCCTTTGGATCAGTGGGCAGACTATGCGGATCCGGAAGCTGAGCGGATCACCGTCGCCAACTATGACCTCCCTAGGCCCAGCCGCTTTTTCACCCGGCTTGCCAAACTCCTGGAAACAGAACCGAGTATTGCCCGGATCACTGTCGAGGGTATCAAAGCAGCAAAGACAGCTACCCCATCCAACCAACCTGTCCAGGTGACCACTGACCCCAGTTGCCTTACCGATGATCAATCAACCGCCGTTGAAGCCATCATCCATGTGGTCAAAGGCCACGGAAAAAGACCTTTGGTTCTCAGTTCCGATCGGGGCCGGGGCAAATCCTCGGCACTGGGAATCGCCGCCGCCCGGCTTATCAAGGGTGGCTATCAACGAATCCTGGTGACCGCCTCACGACAGGCGGCGGTGGAAAGCCTGTTTGCCATGGCCGCCCGTGAACTGGGAATGGAAGCGCATGGTGTGGAACTCCACCACCAGCAAGGTGTGATTGAATATGTGGCCCCGGACAGACTGATCCAGGAAAAACCCCGGGGGGATCTGTTACTGGTGGATGAAGCGGCCGCCATCCCCACCCCTCTACTGATAAAACTGCTGGAGCACTATCCCCGTATCGCCTTTGCCACCACCGTACATGGTTACGAAGGCACCGGACTGGGATTCAACCATCGTTTCAAAAAGTACCTGGACCAGCAACGGCCCCAGTGGTGTGAGATACAACTCAAGACACCCATCCGCTGGGCCACTGAAGATCCCCTAGAACAACTGGTATTCCAGATGCTTGCCCTGGATGCGGAGCCAGCACAGATTGAACCGGACCAGAGCATAGAGAACGCCCAGCTCCCCGTGACATTCCCCAACCCAGAGCAGCTGATGAAAGACGAACAGCAGCTGCAACAGTTCTTCGGCCTA
>JAKSBX010000181.1 GCA_022360905.1 Chromatiales bacterium | reverse complement strand
ATCTACCGCAAGGCGGCTGCCGCCCTTGCCATCGATCTGCCTCAGGCTGACATCAAATCGGAGGGAACCCATGGCGAAGCCTGGCAGCTTGCCGGTGAGCCGCACAACCTGACGATGGGCTCGGACAAGTTTTTCGATGGCAAGGTGTTCGATCCGGAACATCCTATCGACTACCTCACAGAGCAACAGGTCAGTAATCTGGGCTGCTCTGTTGAAGCGTTGCTGCAAGCAAACCCATCCAAGCGATCCACCTCACCGGATACCGAGCCTTTGACCGAAGAGGCAAGCCAATGAAAAAACAGAAACTGATCCTGATCGGCAACGGCATGGCCGGGGTTCGCACCCTGGAAGAGCTGCTCAAGCTGGAACCGGAGTTGTATGACATCACCGTGTTCGGCGCCGAACCCCATCCCAACTACAACCGCATCATGCTCTCCCCGGTGTTGGCCGGTGAGAAGCAGGTGGACGAGATCGTGCTCAACAGCCGTGAGTGGTATGCAGAAAACGGTATTACCCTGCATACCGGCGATCCGGTGACAGCCATCGATCGTAAGGCCCGGCAGATCACCACAGCCTCGGGAATGAGTGCATCCTACGATCGGCTGTTACTGGCTACCGGCTCCAACCCCTTCATTATCCCACTGCCGGGGCACGATCTGCCCGGTGTGGTGGGGTTCCGCGATATTCAGGATGTGGAGACCATGCTGGCCTGTGCCCGCCAATATAAAAAGGCGGTGGTGATTGGTGGCGGGCTGTTGGGTCTGGAGGCCGCCAACGGGCTGAAGAAGAACGGTATGGATGTGACGGTGGTCCATCTGATGGATATTCTCATGGAGCGTCAGCTGGACAAACCGGCCGCCGGTCTGTTGAAGGCCTCTCTGGAAGAGAGCGGACTGAAATTTCTGATGGAGGCGCAGACCGAGGCGATCCTTGGTGATCAGCGGGTGACCGGGTTGCGCTTTAAGGATGGCCGTGAGATCGACACCGACCTGGTGGTGATGGCGGTGGGTATCCGTCCCAACATGGCCCTCGCCGATGCCGCGGGGCTGCATTGCGAGCGGGGCATCGTGGTCAACGACACCCTGCAGACCTTCGACCCCCGCATCTATGCGGTGGGCGAGTGTGTGCAACACAGAAACAACACCTATGGCCTGGTGGCGCCCCTGTTCGAACAGGCCAAGGTCTGTGCCAACCATCTGGCCCAGCTCGGTTATGGTCGCTATCAGGGTTCGGTCACCTCCACCAAATTGAAAGTGACGGGGATCGACCTCTTCTCGGCCGGTGAATTCAACGAGACAGAGGGGGACGAAACCCTGGTACTGCAGGATCCAGCGCAGGGGGTCTACAAGAAACTGGTGATCCGGGAGAACCGTATCAAAGGTGCTGTGATGTATGGCGACACCATGGATGGCAGCTGGTATTTCCAACTGTTGCGTGAGGCTACTGATATCTCCAGTTTCCGCAACACCATTCTGTTCGGTCAGCACGATCTGGGCGATGCGGGCCATGGAGAGGAGACCCGGGTCGGCATGCTCTCCGACGAGGCTGAGATCTGTGGCTGCAACGGGGTCTGTAAAGGGGATATCGTCAACGCCATTACCAGCGAGGGGCTGTTTACGCTGGATGAGGTGAGAGCCCACACCAAGGCCTCTGCCTCCTGCGGTTCCTGCACCGGCATGGTGGAAGCGCTATTGGCTTCCACGGTAGGCGAGGGGTATGCGGCCACACCGAGCAAGAAGGCGGTCTGCGGTTGCACCAGCTACAGCCATGATGAAGTGCGCAAGGCGATCAGCGAACTTGAGTTGAAATCGATGCCTGAGCTGTTCGATAAACTCGATTGGGGTACGCCGGACGGTTGTCCCGTTTGCCGGCCTGCCCTCAACTTCTATCTACTGGCTGCCTGGCCGGCCGAGTATCAGGACGACGCGCAATCCCGCTTCATCAACGAGCGGGCTCACGGCAATATCCAGAAGGATGGCAGCTACTCTGTTGTGCCGCGTATGTTCGGCGGTCTTTGCAGTGCCGATGATCTGCGCGCCATCGCGGATGTAGCGGACAAATTCGAGGTGCCGGAGATCAAGGTCACCGGTGGTCAGCGGATCGACCTGTTCGGTGTAAAAAAGGAGCAGTTACCGGCGGTCTGGAAGGATCTTTCCGAGGCCGGGTTTGTCTCCGGTCACGCCTACGGCAAGGCCCTGCGTACGGTAAAAACCTGTGTCGGTAAAAACTGGTGCCGGTTCGGTACTCAGGACTCCACCGGGCTGGGGGTGAAGCTGGAGGAGCTTACCTGGGGATCCTGGATGCCGCACAAATTCAAGCTGGCGGTCTCCGGTTGCCCGCGTAACTGTGCCGAAGCGACCATCAAAGATCTCGGGGTGGTCTGTGTCGATTCCGGTTATGAGCTGCACATCGGCGGCAATGGGGGAATCAAGGTGCGGGTCACCGATCTGCTCTGCAAGGTGGAGAGCGAACAAGAGGTGCTGGAGTACACTGGCGCCTTCATCCAGTGCTACCGGGAGGAGGCCCAATATCTGGAGCGTACCGCGCCCTGGGTGGAACGGGTCAGTCTGAACTATGTGAAGCAGCGTATCGTGGAAGATGAGGCAGGCAGAAAGGCCCTCTATGAGCGCTTCAAACTGAGTCAGCAGTACGCCCAGATCGATCCCTGGAAGGCACGTGCAGAGGGGGCTGAGACCCATGAATTCACACCATTGAGCATCGACCGTATGAGGGCCGCATCATGAACGACTGGATTCCCGTGACCAAGCTTGAAGAGATCCCCAAACTGGGTGCCCGCAAACTGCAGGCGGGGGATCTGGATATCGCCCTGTTCCGTACCGGCAGCGATGCGGTCTTCGCCCTGCGGGACCGCTGTCCCCATCGGGGTGGTCCCTTGTCGCAAGGCATTGTTCATGGCGAGGCTGTGACCTGCCCGCTGCACAATTGGAAGATCGATCTGCAGAGTGGTGAAGTGCAGGGGCCTGATCAGGGTTGTGTGCACAGCTTCGGAGTGAGGATCGAAGAGGGGGTGGTCTATCTCGATATCGCCTCGCTGGAGTCCGCGGCTTAAGCGGCGCCATTTACCCTTTGAATTGACTGGTGTTCTGAATGTGCCGGCGAAGACAGAATATTGATTTTAAGCTGCTATCGATGAAACGGATCCCTGCCCATGCCTGAGACGATCAACACAACCTGTCCCTATTGCGGGGTCGGTTGCGGCCTGCTGGTCGAGCGTGACATCGATGGGGGCTGGCGGATTCAGGGTAATCCTGACCACCCCTCCAATCAGGGGCGGCTCTGCTCCAAGGGTACTGCGCTTAACGAAACCCTCGACCTGGACGGCCGTCTGCTGTCACCGATGGTCGATGGGACTCAGGTGGATTGGGATCTGGCGATCGAGCGGGTTGCCAGCCGCTTTCGTCAGGTGATCGATGAGCATGGCCCGGATGCGGTGGCCTTCTATGTCTCCGGCCAACTGCTGACCGAAGACTACTATGTGGCGAACAAGCTGATGAAGGGCTTCATCGGCTCGGGCAATATCGACACCAACTCCCGGCTCTGCATGTCCTCGTCGGTGGCTGGTCATAAACGGGCCTTTGGTTCGGACACCGTACCGGGCTGTTATGAGGATTTCGAACAGGCGGAACTGATTGTTCTGACCGGCTCCAATACCGCCTGGTGTCACCCGGTGCTCTATCGGCGTATCGTCAAGGCCAAAGAGAACAATCCGGCCCTCAAGGTGGTGGTGATCGATCCGCGGGAGACGGCAAGCTGTGAGATCGCCGACTTGCACCTGCCCCTCAAGCCGGGCACCGACAGCCTGCTGTTCAATGGTCTGCTCAGTTTTCTGGACAGCCATCAGGCCAAGGCCCATAGCTTTGTTGAGGAACACACCGAAGGCCTGGAAGAGGCTTTGAGATCTGCCCACTGGTATGCCCCTACAACCCGGGCAACCGCAGAGCACTGTGCTCTGCCGCTGGATGATCTGCTGACCCTGTTTCACTGGTTTCTGGTCAAGCAACGAGTGGTCACCCTCTACTCCCAAGGGATCAATCAGACCTCCAGTGGCACCGACAAGGTCAATGCCATTATCAACTGCCATCTCTATACCGGGCGAATCGGTCAACCCGGTATGGGGCCTTTCTCCATCACCGGGCAGCCCAACGCCATGGGAGGCCGGGAAGTTGGGGCGTTGAGTAATCAGCTGGCCTGTCACATGGATATCGAGAACACGGATCACCGCTCGCTGGTGGGGCGTTTCTGGCAGAGCGATTCAGTGACTGAAAAGCCAGGACTCAAGGCGGTGGATCTCTATCGGGCTGTGGAGACGGGACAGATCAAGGCGCTCTGGGTGATGGCCACCAATCCGGCTGTCAGTATGCCGGACGCCAATCAGGTCCGAAGGGCCCTCGGCAAGTGTGAGTTTCTGGTGGTTTCGGACTGTATGGCGGAGACCGACACCGCCCGTTATGCGGATGTGCTGCTGCCGGCACAGGGATGGGGGGAGAAGTCGGGTACGGTGACCAGTTCCGAACGGACCATCAGTCGTCAGCACGGCTTTCTGCCTTCGGCGGGCGATGCCAAACCCGATTGGTGGATTCTCAGCCAGGTCGCGCAACGGATGGGCTATCCAGGGTTCGACTATCGAGCCGCGCAGCAGATCTTCACCGAGTACGCGAAGCTCTCCGGTTTTGAAAATGGTGGCAGCCGTGATTTCGATATCTCAGCCCTGGCTAGCCTTGATCTGCAATCCTATGATCGACTGAAGCCTGTCCAGTGGCCGCTAGCGGCCGGGCAGACCATGGGTACTGCGAGACTCTTCAGCGATGGTCGGTTTTATACCCCATCTGGCAAGGCACAATTTATTGCGGTGACACCGCAGCCGCCAGCCGCTAGTCTGTCCGATCCCTATCCCCTGGTACTCAATACAGGACGGGTCAGGGATCAATGGCATACCATGACCCGAACCGGAAAATCTCCTCGCTTGTCCGGTCACGACAACGAACCCTTTGCCGAAATCCATCCGTTGGATGCCGACAATCACCAAGTGGTTGAGGGTGGCTTGGTCAGAGTCAGCAGTCATTGGGGAAGCGTTGTGGTTCGCGCCCGTCTCAGCGAGCGTCAGCAGCCGGGGCAGATCTTTGTGCCGATGCACTGGAACGACCAGTTTGCCAGCAACGCAACCGTCGATTGCCTGGTCAACCCAGCGCTCGACCCGATCTCCGGACAGCCGGAGTTCAAACACACACCGGTGGCGATCGAAGCCTACAAACCCACCTGGTACGGCTTTCTATTGACCCGTGAGCGGGTCATGCTGGAAGATGCAACTTACTGGGCCAAGGCCAAGCGGGATGGCCTTTGGCACTTCGAGCTGGCCGGGGAGACCGCCGCGGAGGATTGGTCTACGCTCGCCCGCAATCTGCTCAGCTCGGCCAGCGATACCAGTCAGTGGGCTGAGATGATGGACACTGCCGGTGGTCAATACCGGGGTGTCAGCGTCAATGCGGGTCAATTGCAAAGCTGTCTGTTTATCGGTCCGGATCACCATCTGCCGAAACGGGATTGGCTGGTACAACTGTTTGGCAAAAGCCACCTCTCCCGGCAGGAGCGATTGCGACTGCTGGCCGGTGCACCGATGAATGCCCAGGAAGATGCGGGCAAGACAGTCTGTGCCTGTTTCGGGGTAGGTCTGAATACATTGATCAGCGCCATCGAGGATCAGGGGCTTCAGAGTTCACAGGCGATTGGAGAGAAACTCAAGGCGGGAACCAACTGCGGCTCCTGTCTGTCAGAGATCAATCGTTTGATCAAAGAGAGACAGGTTCAAACGGCATAATGAATAAGATTTGTTTTCAAAGGAAAAGGAGATAGTCATGACACCTGAACAGATCACTCATGTGAAGTCGAGTTGGTCCAAAGTGGAGCCGATTGCCGATCAGGCGGCAGCGCTTTTTTATGGACGCTTGTTTGAGGTTTACCCCGAAGTCAAACCCTACTTTAAGGGTGATATGGAGGCTCAAGGTAGGAAGCTGATGACCATGATCGGAACGGCCGTCAGCAGTCTGGATAACCTGGAGCCCCTGTTACCTGTTATCCGCGAGTCGGGTAAACGGCATGCCGAGTATGGTGTACAAGCGGTGGATTACGACAAAGTGGCCGATGCATTACTCTGGACCTTGGGTGAGGGTTTAGGCGATGCCTTTACCGATGAGGTTAAAGAGGCCTGGGTTGCCACCTATACGGCTTTGGCCGGGGTGATGAAGGAGGGTGCGCAGGAGGTCGCTTAAAGGTCGACCACCCTGGTTTCTCGATCTCATCAGCCGCTGCCTGTGACTCTGCTAAACCGGTAAGGTTTGAATCTGGTAGCGTGAGGGTTTGAGAGACCGGGGGGCAGGCTGTATCTGCGCGGGTTTTGATCTGTATCTATTCTATACCCTGGGTCGAGGTGTTATGGTGCCCACCATAGCACCAATGATATCGGTATGGGGTCAGTGTCTGATGCAGAACAGTAATCCGTCATCAATCTTTTGCATGATCTTATTACGAGTCAGATCATCTTATCCGGTAACCCTTTCTGTCTTACTTATTCTGCTCCTTTCTGCCTGCAGTGCGGCATCTGTCAAGATGTCCGATGGTCATGTCCAAAGCTTGAGCGACGCCTTTGTGGGTCGAGAGTTCGTATTCCGAACCAATTGGCACAAGGGCATGATGATCTATCAACGCAAGCCGATCAATAACTGGTTTGCTTCCATGCATAATCAGACCAAACAGGTCAAAAGAGAGAAACATAAATTGGGTGAGCAGATCGCTGCCGGTGGGGAGGTGGCGACCATTACCAGTGTGGAGCCGCTCTATAATTACAGGCTCTATTTGGGCTTTAAAACCAACCAGGGAAGATTTGGCCACTTGGTAGTACTGTCTGAAAACAACAAGTCCTGGTCGAGTGAATTCTATAAGGACATGACAGATGAGATGGCAACTGTAGCCTGGGTGGAAAATCAACTCACCAACAGAGCCATCCAGTTTTTTGATACTAATGAGAAATCAAGCCAGGCAGTCGTGACTGAAGTCAATGCGCCAACTGAACAGCTGCAGTTGTCACCTCCGCCAGCTCAACGCCAACAGCGTTCCGAGATACCATCAATCACCCAGTTGCGGGTCGATGCGCAGCCGGCACGTGTAAAACCGGGTGAGACCGTCAGCCTGTTTTTGGATTACCGAGTCGGATCAACGAATGCCAAGAATATCGATGTGACAGAGGTTCGTAATCTCAGCTTTAAAGGCAACACCATTCCTCGCTATCCGAAACAACAGATGAAATCTCTCTCTGCGGGCAGTCATGGTTCAAACTACCGACAGAAGATACCCGCAGCTGCCAAGCCGGGCATCTACAGTTACCGGGGAGAGGTCTGCATCAGTAACAGTTGCAGCAGTCAGTCGGTAACCTTTACCGTGGCACCCTGATTTGGTTCTTTAGGCTACCAGCCACTGTTGCGTACTTCATCGCACCACTCCTTCGAACCGGAGCATTCGAATCCACCTGTGGCTGGTGGCAGTACACCGCCGCTATCTGTTGGTGGTGGCAGCGGTGCTCTACCCACGTCATTCTGAGTCTCCGTCTCATCCCAGCCAGGTGAAGTGGTGGCCGGATCCGGTTGTCCCCGGTCTGAGCCATCTGTGTCCCGGTTGGTGCGTGGTGGAGACGGGGGAGGGCGGATCGATGTGTTGTTGGACTGCTGCCACTTATCCATCATATCGCCATATTTCCGCTCGTTCTGCTTGACCAGTCTATCGACAATGTCATCGTCGCCCGATGAGTGAGTTGAGGGCGTGTCGCCACGGTATCCGGACGACCCTTGCAGGGCGTTGGCAACTCCGGTCATTATGGTATGCAGGCTCTCTGCGGTACGTCGGCGCTCCGCTTCCCTCTGTCGATATCTTTCTCTTTGCCGAGCCCGCTCCCGGGCGTCAGAGCGGCTTTCCCGTTTGGCCTGTTCGATCATCTCTTCACGCTCCAAGTCGGCGATACGCTGTGCCTGTTCCCGGAGAGAGTTGACGGTCTGAGCTTGCCCGCAATGGGCTGAAGCATTCTTCATGGCTCTATTGAGTGCCCTGAGACTGGCATCGATATCACCATTTTCAAGGCCACTGATCGCCGACTCGATTGCCTGCTGAAAACGGTCACCGCGAGTAGACCAGTGTTGTAATTGGGTGTAATTCTGGTTGACCCAGTGATTGTCAGGATCCTGAGCCAATACCTGATCGGCCAGGGCCAGCGCCTGGTGATAGTCGCAGTTCTGGGCAGCAGCATGGATCTGATTAATCGATCCGTCAAAAGTCGATTCGTTGTCATATCCTCCTTCCGACCATGCCGTCTCTTCATCGGAGCTGTCTGTATGAGCGGTGTCAGCGGATTGCAGACACTGCTGGATCGCTGACAAGGCATCCTCGGCTTTGTTGATCGGGGCCTGCAGGCTTGCAGTTTGTAGCTCCCCTTCACTGAGCAATTGTGCGATATCCGGAATCTCACTCAAACAGACACGGGACTGGGTTTGACGATCTATCCGTTCGTTGATGAAGCCCTGGCTTTCAGTGATTCTCCGATGCAGATTATTCAGGTTTGGGCTGGCTGAACTTTTTGTATAGCCACTCAGTCGTTGCTTCAGGCTTTTCCACTGCTGCTGCAGTTGCGCTCGTTTATCCGCCAAGTGACGATATGAGACGGGATTTTCGTCGGCCAGCTTGTTGAACTCGGAGACAGATGGGCAGGACCTCAACAGCAGGTCAACCTCAAGTTCGATTTTTGAGGCAGCTCTGAAAGCGCTGTTGGCACTCACTTCATCCGCTTTCATCGATGTCACCTGCTCTTTCCAGGCGTTTAGCTGATCCGAGTAGGTTGTGAAATCTATTGCCATGGGGGGTAGCCTGGACTGGGCTGTGCGGTGGATTGATGTCGCCTCATCGGCGTCCCGCATCATCCGGTCGTAAGCTCGTCTAGCCGAGCTCAATAACGGTGATGCTTGTGGATTATCATCACCACAGATGTTGGTTTTATGTTGCACAATCTCCTGACTGTGGAGATTGATCTGAGACCTGAGCCGATCAAACTGATCCATTTGCCCGCTTAGCATCTCCCAGCTGTCCCGCTGCTCCCGGCACAGCTGTTCGACTTCCACGATTTGTATTTCAAGTTCTCCGGCCAGTCTGTCGATCTGACGATTCCATTGATCGAGGTCATCCGAGATCGTTTTGATACGGGTTGAATTTTGATCGAACTCAAGGCCTGCCGTTTCCGGCAGTTTCATCTGAGCCTGCTTCAGACCATTCAGGCAGGGACCAAGCTTGTCATCAATCATTCCCTCAGTACAGGTCACACCTTTCAGCAGTGCATACCAATGCTGGAATTTCTCCAATACAGCCACTTCCTGTTTCAGGCCGGGAATCTTGGTTTGTAGTTCCTGTTGCTTACGCATCACTTCGGCGATCGTTGCCGCATCCTTCATCATCAATCGTGCCGCTACTCTGACCTGGTTCCGGTATTTGGGTTTGCGCCAGTCAACGAAGCGTGGGAATTTGGCTTGATTTAAGGTGATATTGGCATAATCAATCAGAGCGGCACGCTGTTTTCTTACATTGTCCCAGAATGCATTATGGGGTTTATCGGATGACCATTGTGCATACTCTTCGAGAAAAATATCACCCCCTTTGGGGCTGCCAAGCCTGGGATCCTTGAGTACATAATTGCCGAATGTGTCCATGTTCAGGCTTAGTATCTCTTTGTTCAGGTCCGCAGCGAAGGTGGAGAGGGTCTTCATGACACCCCAGACGGCAGCGCCCTTGGGGCCAGCGATCATGCCAACGTTATAGTCGATACCCCAATCACTGGCTTTGCGTAGTGCGATCTTGGGATCGCCGAAAGCTGTTTCCTCTACAACCGTGATGAAGTTGAGCAGGTCCCCAATGCTGTTTAAAGCCTGTTGCACGTGGCCCCTATGAATGATGCCATACACCTGATCTCTACTGATGTCACCATAAGTCATGTCGCTATACGCGAGGCCGACGACATTATCAGCCCAGACTGTCATGACTTTGGTGGCTGAAGCTGTGGCCAGAGCTTTGGTTTTGCCACAGCCATAATTTTTCACGAATTGACTGAGTGCATCACCTCCCACCGCTGTCTTGGCGTAGCTGGTTGGCTGGAAAAACACCAATACCAGAGTCAATATGATCCGAAATAGGTGGTGATAGTTGCTGGACAGGGAGTAACGGTGCAGCATTATTGAAATCCAGATTTGCATGATCACGGTAGTCGGCAGTTGAACACACTAGCATAGTTTACGCTGAGTGAGTTTGGCCTAGATCAAAATAACCCTGGATGCGAACCTTTACTGAGCTCTGAGTGGTTTAGTTTTATAGCAGATTTATATTCCTAATCATCCGGTTTTGTCTGCACAGCAGCGGGCACTCTTCAATTTTACTAAGATTTAATCTGATAGTAACAAAGCAACCCGCTACTGCGTGGGTTTAAACTGACAATAGCTTAATCAAATCCGGCAAAGCCCATATCCCAATACCTGACAATTCAGTTTCAAATAGACCGCAACGGTTTTGATCTGAATAAAGATGAAGGGTGCGAGAATCACAAAATAGGCAATGGAAAAGGGTGCGATCAGATCGTTCTTCATCAATCCGAAGACGATAAAGAAAAAGCCGAAAACAAACATCGCGACACCGGGGCAGATCAAGGCAAAACTGCCCGCGTCCCGTTTCTCTCCCTGGAGATAGTCCTGAAAATAGCCGACTTTTTTCATGATCTTGTAACCAAGCACACCAGCCAGTATCTCGATCGACAAAATCACCGAGGTGAATACAAACAGACCGGGTTTGGAGAGAGGTTCTGCAAATCCGTGATGAAGCCCCATGATGATACGGATGCCGCTGATACCGATCAGAGTCAGTATGGGGATCAGAATCCACAGGGTGTAGCTCGACTCCTTCGCTATGCCCTGACGCAGTATCGATTTTAAACCGAGTACCAGTTTGATCACGGCTAACAGCACAGCCAGTGAAAGAAAGAACAGTGAACCGAAGATACCGATCGCGTTGATCGCTTGGGTATGGCTCATCGCACCAGGGCCCGCAAATCCGGTGGCGATCATGGCAAACGCAAAGATAGCCATTAACTGGCTGAGATTGTTGTTCTGGTTGAAATCAAAATCACCTTTGATCAATAGCCGAGTGAAGTAGGCACCATAGATACGCAGGGCATACAGGCCGATCGACAGATAAGCCAGCAAGGCAAAGGGAAACAACCACTCGACGATCTGCCAGAGACCTGGAACAAACAGGGAGCCGAGAACAAACACGATGTTGACGCTCATGCTGAGGGTCAAAGGTATCGCCATCAATGAGACTTCCCGATTACTGTTGCGCAATTTTTGGTAGGCGTCGGTGTGACGAAAACGCCGGAAAGCAACCAGGCTTTTGATCAATAGATGGAAATGGATGATGGCAAAGGCCAGGACTGCCATTAGGTCCAAACTGAGTAGTGCGGAAGCGATGGCGTTATCGCCAAGCAGCACCGGGTGCAGCGATTCGAACGCAACCATGGGTGTCTGTGGATGTGGCACCATGAACATTGGATAGAGAAAAAATGAGATGGCCAGTCCCCCGGCACCGAGTGCGGCGAGGAAATAGTGCGGATTGAAAGTCGACTCGTTACTGCTGAGCATGTGACAACCCCTATTGTGGATGTAAATTTTGAAAAAGGGCGGGAATGCTACCAGAGCGGTCAGATATGGATATGACAATCCGCAATCCCCCTGAAAACAGTAGGGATCCTTTTGTTATGCAAGTCTCAAATTCATTGGCCGTGAATGGATAAGAAAAATCAGTCCGCAAATGAACGCGAATAAACGCTAATGGTTTCAATGTGACGGACAGGTTTGGAGCAGATAATTCAAGCCGCGAATGGACGCCAATCACCGCAAACACTCGCCAGGACCTGATGATTGAGTTCTTCGTCATCCCGGCGAATGCCCACTGCTGTCCGGAAAAAATCAGTGCGTCTGTGTTTATTCGATGATCATGGCGAGGCTTCGCCTTATTACTAACCTGACCATCAGTATTAAAACTGATGGTAGCTCAGTAGACGCCGAGGCGCTTCATTGTGTTTAATCAAAGCTTTTATTGGTGGGGCATGGCCCCACCCTACACCCTGAAATCAATGGTAGGGTGGGGCCATGCCCCACCAAATACGCTTTAAGTACGCACCATTCAGGTCTGTTTAGTCTGGCCTTGTGCAGTTT
>JAKSBX010000256.1 GCA_022360905.1 Chromatiales bacterium | reverse complement strand
TGCCGCCCTGTCGGTGGCAATCGGCTCCTCGGCCACCGGCGCCCGCTCCTATACCGCCACCGCCAGTCAGGGTCTGCTCTATATGGCTGAAGCGGTCTACAACGCTTCCGGGCTGGGGCTGCCGATTGTGATGACGGTCGGCAATCGGGCCATAGGTGCGCCGATCAACATCTGGAACGACCAGTCCGACTCCATGTCGATGCGGGATGCGGGCTGGATTCAGCTGTTTGCCGAGACCAATCAGGAGGCCCTGGATCTGCATATCCAGGCCTTCCGCATCGCCGAGACCTTGAGCATGCCGGTAATGGTCTGTGTCGACGGTTTCATACTCACCCATGCCTATGAGCGGATGGATATTCCGGAACAGGAGCAGGTCGATCGGTTCCTGCCCCCGTTCGTACCCCGTCAGGTGCTCGATCCGGCGGATCCGATCTCCATGGGGGCGATGGTCGGTCCCGAAGCCTTCACTGAGGTTCGCTATCTGGCTCACCACAAACAGATGCAGGCGCTGGAACTGATTCCCCAGATTGCCGCCGAGTTCAAATCGATCTTCGGCCGGGATTCCGGCGGACTGATCTCCAACTATCGGATTGATGATGCGGAGACCATCATTGTCACTCTCGGGTCGGTGATCGGCACCATCTCTGAGGTGATCGATACGCTGCGCGATCAAGGACAAAAGATCGGTGCCATCTCCCTGCGCTGCTATCGCCCCTTTCCCAAGGAGGTGCTACGGGAAGCCTTACAAGAGTGTCAGCGGGTGGTGGTGTTTGAGAAGTGTCTGGCTGTGGGCATGGGGGGCATAGTCGCAAGTAATGTGCGAATGTCGACAAGGGGGCTGAACCTTCCGGTCTATACCGTGATCGGTGGACTCGGCGGACGTCCGATTACCCGAAAATCCCTGGCTGAGCTGTTTGCGAAGGCGATGAAGGACGAGCTGGAAGAGACCAGTTTCCTCGACATCAAGTGCGACATTGTGGAGCGGGAGCTGGCCAGGGAGCAGACCCATACCCGTTCTGGTGCAGCGGCGGAAAATATCCTGCGTGAGGTCGGCGTCGTTGACGCCGCCAAGACCGCCTGAGGAGAAGCGAGATGCCACATCAACAAGTGAAATTCTATCAGACCGGTACCCTCACCGTGGGTAACCGACTGCTCGATAAGGCCCAGCGTACCGTACAGGCCACCATGGACCGCTCCAACTCCCTCGACTCCGGGCATCGTGCCTGTCAGGGCTGTGGTGAGGCTCTGGGGGCGAGATATGCCATCGATGCCGCGATGCGCGCTACCGACAATCAGCTGATCGCGGCCAATGCCACCGGCTGTCTGGAGGTCTTCACCACTCCTTATCCGGAGTCGGCCTGGCGCATTCCCTGGATGCACTCCCTGTTCGGCAATGCCCCATCGGTAGCCACCGGTATTGCCGCGGCACTGCGGGTCAAGGGTCGTCAGGATGTGCGGGTGATCGCCCAGGGTGGGGACGGGGGCACCACCGATATCGGTTTCGGCGCCCTCTCCGGGATGTTCGAGCGCAATGATGACGTGCTCTACATCTGCTACGACAACCAGGCCTATATGAATACCGGGGTGCAACGCTCCTCCGCCACCCCCGGGTCGGCCCGTACCGCCACCACCATGCCGTTGGGTGCCGAGCCCGGTGCGGAGTTCGACAAGGGTAAGAACGTACCGTTGATCGCCATGGCCCATGGCATTCCCTATGTGGCCACCGCCAGTGTGGACCGGCTGCATGATCTTGAAGCCAAGGTGGAAAAGGCGATGTCGATCAGAGGGGCGCGCTACATTCAGGTGTTTGTGCCTTGTCCCCTGGGCTGGGGTTCCAAACCTGCCGATACCGTGAAAGTTGCCCGGTTGGCTGTGGAGAGCGGACTCTATCCCCTGTTTGAAGCCGAGTATGGTGAGCTGACATCCGCCACCAAGATACGCCGCAAGGTTGGAGTTGCGGATTATCTCAAGCTGCAGCGGCGATTCGCCCACACCCTGAAAAACGAGGCCCAGCTAGCCCGGCTGCAGGCTGTGGCTGACAACAACATCCGCCGTTTCGGCCTGATCGATGAGCAGGGAGACTGACCATGAACAAACCCTTTGCGATTACCCTTGATGTAGGCAGCAGTCTGCTCAATAAGACCGGTTCCTGGCGCACAGAGCGGCCGGTCTATCTGGATCGTCTGCCACCCTGTAACAATGCCTGTCCCGCGGGAGAGAATATCCAGGCCTGGCTCTATCATGCCGAAGAGGGCCGTTACGAGCAGGCCTGGCGCGAGATCATGCAAAACAATCCCTTTCCCGCCGTGATGGGGCGGGTCTGCTATCACCCTTGTGAAAATGCCTGCAACCGGGTCCATCTGGACGATGCGGTGGGCATCAACTCTGTGGAGCGTTTTCTGGGTGACCAGGCACTGCGTGAGGGCTGGCAGGTGGAACCCGGTGAGGATACCGGTAAGCGAGTGATGGTGGTTGGTGGCGGTCCGGCGGGGCTGGCCTGTGCCTACCATCTGCGCTGTCTTGGTCACCAGGTCACCGTCTACGAGGCCGCTGCCCAGGCTGGGGGGATGGTGCGATACGGCATCCCCAAATACCGCATGCCCCGGGAGAAGCTGAAGGCGGAGATCCGACGAATTGAGGAGATGGGTGTGGAGATAATACTCAATACCCGTATCGATGATATCCAGGGTTTTAAAGAGGCTAACGGTTTCGATGCGGTATTCCTGGCGATTGGTGCACAGCAGCCGAAGCGTGTGGAAATCCCCTCGGACGAGACGATTCAGCAGCTCGACGCAGTGGGACTGCTACGTGCCATCGAGGAGGAGGAGCATGTGGCCCTGCGTGGACGGGTGGTTGTCTATGGTGGCGGCAACACCGCCATCGATGTAGCCCGCAGTGCCGTTCGGATGGGTGCCACTCAGGTGACGCTGCTGGTGTATGAGGCACGTGAGAAGATGCCGGCTCACGAAATGGAGATCGCAGAAGCCCTGGAGGAGGGGGTGGAGATCCTGCCGCTGCGGGCGATTCGGGAGATCAGGGATGGCGGCCTCAAACTGGAGCAGATGGTGGATGGGGAGGGCCAGTGGCCCCAGGCCTCGGGCCAGTTTGAAACCTTCCAAGCCGATCTGGTGGTACAGGCGTTGGGCCAGCAGGTGGAGACCGATCTACTGCAAAACTTGGCTGGGGCCCGGGTTGAAGACGATGCGCTACAAGTGGATGTTGAGATGAAGAGCGGATGCGAAGGTATCTTCGCCGGCGGCGATATGGTGCCATCGGCCCGTACCGTGACCACCGCCATCGGCCACGGTAAGCATGCCGCCCGCAGTATCGATGCCTGGTTGCGCGGCGAACAGTACCAGAAGCCCGTGAAACATGAGCTGGTGGATATCGACAAGATGAATACCTGGTACTACACCGATGCCCCACGTACCGTGCGGCCGATGCTCGATATCGTTCGCCGTCAGAGTGGTTTCGCCGAAGTGGTGGGTGATCTGGATGAGATCAACGCAGCCTATGAGGCGCGTCGTTGTATGTCCTGCGGAAACTGCTTCGAGTGTGACAACTGCTATGGGGTCTGCCCGGATAACGCCATCACCAAACTGGGACCGGGTAACCGTTTCGAGTTCAAGTACGACTACTGCAAAGGCTGTGGCATGTGTGCTACCGAGTGCCCCTGCGGCGCGATCAAAATGGAGCCGGAGAGTATCTGATTCGTCATGTTGCCAGGGAAGGCTTTTTTTCAGCTGACGAATGGTCAGTTTTGCGACGCTGCAGGGTGCGGCTGAGCCACACCCTGCGATGGCTGAATGGATATTGGCGGTTACCAGGCCAGACGCATATCCCAATTGTATTGACGATCTTCCGGTAGTACCGGGGCAGTATCAGGATCTACCTCCCGATAGACATTCACGGCTGGTGTGACATTGGCGTCACGACCGTGAATGAAATCCTGGTCCTTCACAATCACCATATAGGCCTTGTTGAGGGTCAGGGCGCGCTCCGCACTGGGGGTGATCAGCTCATAGACGTCGGCCGCCGAGATCTTCTCCTCGTTGACGCTGCCATCTTCGTTGAACCACTTTTCGATGATCTCCGGGTTCTCCCGAAACTCGTTACCGCCACCGGCAACCTTCAGATAGTTGAGGATCTCCCCTTCCGTGCCGCCCACATTCGGCGCATCCTGCATACCCTGCAGATCGATATAGCCCCAACCCGCAGCACCGGTAACCTTGCGGGGGAAGGCGAAGGTCTGATCGATGGTGCTGCCGATACTGGTATGACAACCCATGCAGAACAGGGTCTCCTCCTCGCTCTGTTTACGCAGATGGCCGTCGGCGGCTTCGATAAAGCCTAACACCAGCCAGCCGAAACCGTTGTCCAGACCGTTGTCGCCGCGGGAGACGAAGTTGGGCAGATTGCCGTCGAGTTTCTCCTGTTTCTCATTGCCGTACTGAGAGAGCAAGGACGGTGCCGAGTAGAAGGTATGCTTGCGCATATAGCGCACCTCTTTCATGCGCGCCGGGATGGTGATCGACATATCTTCAGCCAGACCCACATAACGCACCGTATGCAGAAACTCGGTATTCTCCGGGTAGAGCATCGGGGTCACGCTGATTCCCGAGGCGTTGCCTACATAAAACTCAGGGCGTTGAATCTCTTCGATGACGCCCAGCTGGCCGTCACCGTTGAGGTCCATACAGAAGCTGTTTTCATCCACGGGCGGCAGGGAGATCTGCTGCAGATCCTGTATCGCCGCTTCAACGATAGCCAAATTGGCGATGTAGGTATCCCGGGAGTAACCGCTGCCGTTACAGCTCTGTTCGCGAAACTCGGCGGGGAGCCGGATCATCACATCATCGGTGGAACCGTTGGTGGGCCAGAATGTGCTGGGCAGGGGCTTGTAGTTGAAGGCGACCCAGTGGCTGCCGTCCAGGGCGAATCCCTGCTGATCGAAGGCGCCGGCCCCCAGATGGAGGTTCTCAATGGCCGGTACAGGGCCGTCCCAGGGTTCGCTCCGCAGCTGTTCGATCAGGGTGGTGTAGTTGTCGGTGTAGATATAGTCGATGACCTCCTGGTCACTGATCTGAGCAACCGCTTCCGAGCGGTCTTCGAACAGATTCTGCCAGTGGTTGGTCACGCCGATCTCAGAGAACGAGTATTCCGCCTGCAGTGCCGCATCATCCATGGTGTTCGGTCGGCTGCCGAAAGTATAGGACTGATGACAAGTCATACAGGGATTGTGGGTGGCTTCGTGCTTGGTATAACACTGAGGGGGGACGATTGCCTCCTGGTTATAGACCAGCCCGGTCTCCTCCGGGCGTAATGTTCCCGAGGGGGACTTCTCATAGTCGGACGGAAAGACCAGTGACTGGCTTTGGTTGTCACTCTGATTGTCAGAGTTGCTGTCAGAGCCACCGCATCCGATGAGGGATACCATCACCACGAAAGGAATCATTGAAAATACTGCTTTCATTAATAACCTCCTAAACGCAAAAAGGGGGGTGGCTTCAGCCACCCCCCACTTCCTAGATTGTGCAATCTAAGCGAGACATTTAGATTGCTGGATCATCGAATACCCAGACCACGTTGTTCTCGTGGTTGCCGGTATCCTCACCGATCAGTACCCGACCGTCGTCCATGATCAGCAGGTTGTCCGGGTTGGAGATATTGTTGACGTTACACTCGTTGACCGA
>JAKSBX010000231.1 GCA_022360905.1 Chromatiales bacterium | reverse complement strand
TCTCAGTTTGATCTCGCCAAGTAGCTTTCTCGCCTGGAGATGGGTCGGCACCCGATTGACATAGCGTGACAGCAGAACATTCGCCTGCTCCAGATTATTCTCCGCAAAGTGGGTTGCCCCCAGCAGCAATACAGTCGGCAAATGATTTGGCAAGGCATTGTGCACATCGGTCAATTCGGTTTTTGCCAGCTCATATTTTTTGTCGATGTAGTTGTGCAGGCCGGATAAATAGACAACGATCGGATGGTTACTAAACTCGACTTTGAGTTCTCCAAGATACTGCTTGCTTTCGCTGAATCTGGATTTCAGAATCAGCAGTTGAATCAGTGATGTCTGGGTGAGAAATCGCTCCTGTTTGGAGTCATCCGCTCTATCGAGTGAAACGGCTCGCTTCAAAGACTCTATCGCCTGATCGAACTGCTGCAACTTGGATTGGATGCCACCCAGGGCACGCCATGCCTGTGGATTCTCACCATCCAGTACGATCGCCTTGTTGAGAAAGTCGATCGCCTGTTCATCCCGGTCACGCATACTGGCCGCTTTAGCACGAACCACCAACGCTTCCACATTCTCGGCTTCCGTTTCCAGCACTGTTTTTGCCAGATTGTCGGCTTTCTCGGGCTGACGCAGGTGAATATAGGCATTGGCAACGGTCTGAGTCAGGGGCCGCTGATCCAGCGCGGCAAAGTCACCAGACTCATATTTCTCAACAATCTGCCTGTGTTTACCCTGTAAACGCCATGAATCGAGCATGATCTGTTTAACTTTGGGATCGGCTTTTTCGGATTCATTGACACTGTTGATCTCCTTTTCCGCCGCGATTCCATCACCCAGTGCCAGATAGGTTTTCGCCAGCAGTATTCGGCCTGCCTGGTGTTTTCCGTTAGCCTGCAGAAGGTTTTTGAGTTCGATAATCGCTTTAGTGAACTCCTGATTGGAATAGCTGGTGAATGCGCTCTGATATCTCTCCTCTTCACTTACCCCGGCGGAACAGCCCGCAAGCAGTATCAGCGTGAAAATCAGTGTAGCGATAGTTGTCAGTCCACCTTTATAGACGGCCATCAGTTTCTCCAATCAATCCAAATATTATTCAGGGCTTGTTAACACCGGTGAATGCCCTATTTCAATCCGTACTTGTTAACCAGATCGTAGAGCGTGGGTCGGCTGACACCCAGCAGATCCGCTGCCTTCGAAACATTCCCGCCCACATAGCTCATTGCTCGGATGATCGCCCTGGCTTCTGCATGCTCTCTAACCTCTCTCAGGTTGATCGGCATACTCTCTTCGCCGTCGGCATTGAGTTGCAGTTCACCGGGTGTGATCAGTTGATCGTCAGCCATCACCACGGCACGTTTTATGCGGTTCTCAAGTTCCCGCACATTGCCCGGCCACCGATACGCGTCAATCGCTTGCAACGCATCGGTAGTAAATCCATTGACTTTGGAATTGTTCTGTTTGGCGTACTTTGACATGAATGACCAGGCCAACAGCACCGCGTCCCCTGCCCTGTCACGTAACGGTGGAATATCGATGATGATTTCGCTGATCCGGTAATAGAGATCCTCACGAAACTCACCACTGGATATCTTCTCTTCAAGATTCTGATTGGTAGCGCATACCACTCTGACGTCTACCGGTATCTCCTCATGGCCACCCAGCCTTTCAATCACCCGCTCCTGTAGAAAGCGCAACATTTTCGCCTGCAGGCCGATCGGCATGTCGCCGATTTCATCCAGAAAGAGTGTCCCGCCATTGGCGGATTCAATCTTACCGATGGTACGTTTGGAGGCCCCGGTGAAGGCACCCTTCTCATAACCATAGAGCTCACTTTCCAGTAGATTTTCAGGAATCGAAGCACAATTGATTGCGGCAAACTTTTGCTCAGCGCGATCGCTCAGGCCATGGATCGCTCTTGCGAGAACCTCTTTACCGGTACCGCTTTCACCCAACAGCAGGGCTGTAATATTTGTCGGGCTGACTTTTTCGATGACCCGGCAAAGCTCAATCATTTCAGGACTGTTTGCCACCACCCCATCCAATGGGGAGTAGCGCTGCATCTTATTGAGTCCCCGATTCTCCTCTTCCAGTTCGTGGACATGAAAGGCGCGCTCGATGATCACCTTAAGCACATCCGGATCGATCGGCTTTTGGTAAAAATCGTAGGCACCGAGATCGATCGCCTTCAGCGCATTCTCCCGGTCGTCATTACCGGTCACCACAATGATCTTTGTCTGTGGCATCAGACTGAGAATCTCCTGCAGAGTGGCGAAGCCTTCACTGACATTGGTGGGATCCGGCGGTAGTCCGAGATCCAGGGTCACAACCGGTGCGGTTGTCTTTCTCAACAGGTTGATCGCGCTAACCCGATCACCGGCAATCTGTACATCATAACCGTCAAAGCTCCATTTCAACTGACTCTGCAGCCCTGGGTCGTCTTCAACAATGATCAGCGGTTTTAATTGATTATTGGCTTTACTCACGCAATTACGCCTCTACAGTAGCATCAGACTGCTGGTCTGCTGCAGTCCCTGATTTATTGAGTGGAATGGTTATGGTGAACCGAGTGCCCTCACCGAGTTGGCTCTTCACGGCCAGGCTGCCGTTCAGCGAGTTCACATACTCCCGGGTTTCATATACCCCAATTCCCATTCCAGCATTTCCCTTGGTTGTCTGAAAGGGCCGAAACAGTCTCTCTTTGATGAACTTATCCTCCATCCCCGAACCATTGTCCTGAATGGTTATGATCGCATTCTGATCGATTTTTTCGACGGATATCTGCACCTCTCCGTCCTTATCGGTCGCTTCCTGGGCATTTTTAATCATATGAATCATAATGGCGGTGAAACGATCTTTATCTGCAACAATCTCTAAATAGTTGTCCTTGATCTTTAATTGCGGTTTCGGCTGATAGACAAACAGTTCATTGACCGCCTGTGCTACAGACTCCTCGATATAGAACTGTTTCGTTTCCGTCGACTCGAATCTGCCCTGTCGCAACTGCGCCAACAACTTGCCCATTTTGTTGACGGCGTTGCCAATCGTTCTGACGGCATCGTCCATGAACTCTGGATTGTTTTTATGTCGTTCCGCATTTTTCACAACCAGTTCGAGTTGTGCAATCAGGTTCTTCAAATCATGTACGACAAATGCAGACAATCGGTTGAAGGCCTCGAATTGATTGGCCCGGTTCAACGCCTCGGAGGCCTGCAGTAGAGCCAGATAGCCGCCCGCCTGCTTCGCGGCAGCTTTGATCAGATCCCGATCCTCCCAGTTGATCGAGGGTAGCGAATGGGAACGGATAAGCAGTGCAAATCCTATCAAGGCTTCATGATGTTTGATAGGTACTATTAACCAGGCGTCATGAATCTCCGTCACTCTGTGATCAAGGGCCAAATTGTCATAACGCTCTGGATATCTGTTCAGTTCGTCGATATCGATAATCCAGTCGCTGCGCTGAAAATAGGCGATGAGTTCACTCTCCGCCTGCAGGTCCAGGGAGAGATCGTCGACCTGCCAACGACTGGTACAGTGGTAACGGCCATCTTCACCCAGGGTCCAGAGATAGCCACCACGAGACTCCACTGAATCGGAAATGGCCTGCACCACTCTGGGGAGTATCTGATCGCCACCGGGTCCTTCCGAGAGTGTTTGGACCACTCTCAGCCACTCGTCCCGCCAATCGTACTTGTAACTAAAGAAGTGTTTATTGACAAAAACCTTCAGCTTGGCTCTGAGCGAACCCGAGAACAGCACCACGGCCAAGAAGCAGACACCGGTAAACACAAATGCGATCTGTGTTGCTTTACCCCAGGTTCCGCCGTAGTAGCGAATGTAATAACCAACAGCCGCCATCAGCACCAGATAGCTGCCGGCAACCAGCAGGGTCGTCGCATGGAACACCACCTGTCTGGAGACAAAAACCCGCACAGACCAGCTGGGATTACGGGTTGCGGCAATCGCCACAAAAGGAGCAACCAGTGCACTGGTAAAACCTCTCGCCTGCCACAAGGCGGAATCCACCTGCTTGAACATCAGAGCATCGGCATAGAGAAACAGATCATAGACAAACAGAATGCCCATGCCGAAATAGAGATACTTCACCGCCCAGCGCATGTCCGGTCGGGTACTGCGGTAGAGCTGTTCGATCAGCACCAGACCGGCAATCGCAAACCCCAGATGCCCGACCAGCTGAAAGCTTGCCGTACCCCCCCAGTTGCGTACATCGGGAAAAAACTGGGCTAAAAGCTCAACACCCAACAGTAGAGCGGAGACAGAAAAGATCGTGACTGGCGCGTATCTAAGCAGGCCGTCATCCCCACCTGCCGCTGATTTGAGAATAGTCAAAAGCCGCAAAAGAAACGCAAACCAGGCAATATTTTTTGCAATTTCAAAGAGTTGGTATGTGTTAGCGGTTAAAGCCGACTCCTGAACCTGAAAAGCGATCGCGGTCAGTGCCCAACAGGCCGAGGTGGTCGACGCAATGAGCAGATAGGTCCCTTCAATACGACCACGCCAGCTGGTCAGTAGAAGTACACTGAAAATCAGAAACAGTGTCGCCGAGAATCCATAGCCGATTATTCCGATAGTCAATCAGTCATCCTCAAGGTTCCTTAGTGATACAAAATACTCAATGAACTTTTGCTCGCTGACAGAGACATACAACTGTGGGTTTTATTATCCCGGGAATTACCGGGGTCTTGTATACCCTCTATGAGATCAGTAAAAGTTTTTGACATTTACGATGGACTATCCCAAACGCAACTGTCATTGGTTTTATTGGCAAATCCCAACGAACAATGTTCGATTAAAGCCGGCTAACGGTTACCCGATCACCATTTAGTATAGGGTCCTGCAACAACTGAACTCATGAGGTTGTCGTCTATACTGCTGATTGAAGCAGATTTGGCGATTGACTATGGTTGAGATTTTATCGCCAAGATGATGCTCTGCGGCTTGAGCCAATATAGTACACAAAGATAGTGAAACGATTCACCCTGTCAGAGTGATTTTTAACAGGAATCTGGATTCCAACACATAATCTCCGGATAATGGCCCACTTTTATGACTAATCAACACGGATAATTGACACGGGTTCACCTTATGACCATCAATGCAGTCTCCTCGCTACAAGCCCCTGAAGCAGCCATTGGCCATGACCGGGCCAGAAAGAATAAATCAATAAAAATCAATGGCTTTACCCTAATTGAAGTTATGGTGGTCGTGGTCATACTGAGTATCCTTGCCGCCATTGTTGTGCCGAAAATCATGGATCGGCCAGAGCAGGCTCGTATCACCAAAGCCAAAAGCGACATACGAGCCCTGGAAGCCGCCCTGAATCTCTATCGCCTGGACAACATGATCTACCCAACCACCGAACAGGGACTTGAGGCACTGGTGAGTAAACCCACCGATTCTCCGGAACCGAGAAACTGGAAAGAAGGTGGCTATCTCGATCGATTGCCGAGCGACCCCTGGGGTAATGGTTATCTCTACCTGAGCCCCGGCTCCCATGGTGCAGTCGATATCTATACCTCAGGCCTGGATCTGCAATCCACCGATGATGACATCGGTAACTGGAACCTGGATTGACAAAGCCCGGAAGGATCAGCCGTAAGCCAGAGAGAGGTTGGCCAATGCGAAGTGCCAAGGGATTGGGCCTGGGCTTCACCCTGATCGAGGTGATGGTGGTGGTGGTCATCATCGGCATCCTAATCAACTACGTGGCCATCTCATTCGGACGCAATGCCCCCGGAGACCAGCTTAAGGATGAAGCCCAGCGACTCAATAGCCTGCTTGAGCTGGCCAGTGAAGAAGCTCTGCTCAGATCGATGCTGATCGGCGTGGATATCACCGAAGAGAGTTACGGTTTCCTCAGCCTCAATGAAGGAGAGTGGGAGGCGGTTACGGACAACCTGTTTCGCGAGCGTCAATTGCCGCCAGGGGTTGAAATCAGCGTTGCAACCGCACTACCCGAAGGGGATGACGAAGAGAAGCGAACCCCTGAGATCATCCTTCTGAATAGTGGCGAGATGACTACTTTCGAGCTGAAAGTCAGTTCCGAGCAGGTTGAAAGTTACTACCGGTTAACCGGCAATGAACTTGGAGAGCTCTCCCTGGAACATGTCTCACCCTACTGAACCACAGTCAAGGGCTGGCCACCCCTCGAAGCGTGGGGCTGGCGGTCGCAGTAAGGGCTTCACCCTACTCGAGATTCTGATCGCATTGGCCATTCTGGCGATTGCACTGACCTCCATCATCTCAGTGGCATCCAATCAATCGGTCAATGTCGCCTATTTGCGAGACAAGACCCTGGCCCATTGGGTGGCCATGAACCAGATGACCGAACTGCAGGTCACCAATCAATGGCCCGCTACCGGCTCAAAAAAGGGCAAAGAGGAGATGGGACTGCAGGAATGGCACTGGCAAAGGGAGATCAGTAAGACGCCGGATGATCGTGTCAGACAGGTAGAGATCCGGGTGTTTCGCAACAAGGACGATGAAAGTAGCGTGACCCGTCTGGTAAGTTTTCTTTCCCAACCGATCAAATGAAACCGACAGCACATATTATGCGGGATTATCAGCAGCGGAGCATCCCCTATGCCGCTGGTTTCACACTGCTTGAGTTGCTGATCGCCATCACCGTCTTCGCCATTATGGCCACATTCGCCTACTCCGGCCTCAAGGTTGTATTGGATTCAGAAAACCAAACCAGCCAATACAGCAAGCGCATGTCTCAGTTACAACTGGCGATGAATCTGATGCAGCGGGATATCGAACAGGCGATTGAAAGGCCGATTCGGGATCAGCACGGTGATGAAGTCGGAGCCTTCGTAAGCGGGGGTTTCGCCGGTACACTGCTTGAGCTGACCAGGGACGGCCATGCCAACCCAATGAAGTTGCCACGCAGTAACCTGCAACGGGTGGGTTACCAGTTGGAAGAAGAAACTCTCTATCGCCTGACCTGGAGAATTCTGGACCGAGCCCAGGATAGCGAACCCCACCGCTACAAGCTGATCGACGATATTGAGGCACTTGAGCTGGTCTATTATGACAAGGAGATGAAAGAACAGAGTCAATGGCCACCTGAAAGGTTTGATTTCGATTCAGGCAAAAAACCCGGCCTTCCCAGTGCGGTGGAAGTCAAGATGGAACTCAAGGATTGGGGAAATATCAGACGCCTGTTCGCGCTGGTGAGGCCCATTCCGGATGAGGAACAGGAACAAGGACAAAACGCTAATGGCAACACTCAATAAGCGTCCAGAGCGACAGCAAGGTATCGCTCTGATCACCGCCATTGTGATTGTCGCCATGGCATCGATCGCCGCAGTAGCAATGACCCACAGCCTGCAACTCAATATTCGCCGCACCGGCAATATCCAGGCTGCGGACCAGTCCTATTATTACACGCTGGGCAGTGAAGCCTGGTCCAGAGGGATGTTGATCAGGGATCTGCTGGATGATGAGACCAAGGAGCACGACTCTCTCGATGAGAACTGGGCGATCGAGCTCCCACCCACCCCGGTGGAAGGGGGCGAGGTTCAGGCCGTCACGACCGACCTGCAAGGTCGGTTCAATCTGAATAATCTCTACCTGGAAGCTGAAGCGGAACAGCAGGCTAAAGATGAAGTTGCCGTCCAACTGGCCATATTTCAACGAATCCTTGTGGCACTCGAGCTACCGGAATCGATCGCTCAGGCAACACGGGACTGGCTCGATGGCGACATCAAGACCTCCTTCCCCGATGGCGCTGAAGACATTGAATACCTGGGTCAAGAGCCTGCCTACCGGACGGCCAACGGCTATATGGCCAGTATTACCGAGCTGAGACTGATCAAGGATATGGATCAGGAGAGTTACGATTTACTGGCCCCACACGTGGTTGTCCTACCGGTGAAAACCCCAATTAATGTCAACACGGCCGACCAAATTGTGTTACAAAGCCTGCTGAATGGACTCTCCGATGGGCATGCCGAGCAACTGATCAGTGAGCGAGAAGAGAACCCGTTCAAAGAGAAGGCATCCTTTGTTGAAAGACTTAGAGAACTTTTGGATAAAAATAAAGTAAAATCTGAAGAGATAGAGCCATTGATCTCTGTAGACAGTCACTTTTTTCAACTGGAGACGGTTGTACGCATGGAAAATATCAGCCAAAGATTGGTCAGCCGCCTTTACCAAGGCAGTGAGGATGTGGTTGTCATATCCCGAACCATCGGGGTCTATTGATGGCCGAATATCTAATTCTGCACTGCCATGACGCATCCTGTAATCAGCTCTCCTGGTCGATCCGGGGCGCCAGTAGCAGTGAAACGGGAAGTGGAAATCTGCAGCAGGCGGCTCAGCAGGCGAAAGGCCGACGCACCCTGGTATTGGCACCGGCTTCCGAGATACTGATCACCTCAGTCAACATACCAACCCGTAACCGCCAGCGTCTGTTACAAGCGATTCCTTTCTCATTGGAGAATGAGCTTACCGAGGATATCGATGATCTCCATTTTGCCGCCGGCAACATGGAGAGTGATAACATCACCCCAGTGGCTGTTGTGGCCAGAAGCCGGCTGGACGAGTGGTTAGAAAAGCTTGAGTCGGCCGGTATAGAGCCTCTCGGCTTATATCCGGATATGCTCGCTCTGCCGATGGAGAGTGGCGCCTGGTGTCTCTACCAGAGCGACCATCAGTTACAGATTCGTACTCAGACCAACCTGGGGTACAGTGTCGATGGGGTTAACGGTGGTGAGTTTTTAAAACTGGCACTGCAGCAGGCCGGTGAATCGGCCCCGCAGAAGTTGATCCTTTATCGGCTTAACGGGAGCGGTTCAGAGCTGGACCTGGAGACTCTCGCACCGGACTGCGAAATCATCACCCAGGAGATAGAAAATCCCACAGACTTGAGCAAACTGCTGGCTGACAACCTGCATGAAAAGCAGTTGCTGAATCTTCTGCAGGGGGAGTATCACCGGGTCGACAAGACAACCCTGCAGTGGAAACGCTGGTTACCTGCCGCCGTTTTAGCACTCATATTTTTTGCCCTCTCGATCGGCTCATCGATCCAGGAGTACAATCAATATGATAGTCAAAGCAAGGCATTGCATGCCCAAATCCGGGAGACTTTTCAGCAGGCCTTCCCGGATGTGAAACGAATCGTTGATCCCAGAGCACAGATGGAACAACGCCTGAAATCCCTACAACGGGGACAATCCGGCAGCTTTGCCCAATTTGCCAGCCTGTTCGTACCTTCGGCAAGCGTCATCAAGAACAGCCCGAACACCACCCTGCAGAATATCAGCTTTCGCGATGGTCAACTCAATCTGCAACTGACCATCAAAGAGCTACAGGCCCTGGAGACGCTGAAGAAGACGATCGAGAGTAAACGGCTGACTGTCGAGATCCGCTCTGCCAATGCAGCGGATAATCAAGTCACCTCCCATCTGAGAATCACAGGAGGATCCTGATGAAGCAGTGGTGGCTGAGTAAGACCCCGCAAGAACATCTGGCCATGATCATCGGCGGCACGGCGGTACTCCTGTTGCTGATCTACCTGATCGTATGGCGCCCCTTCCAGCAGAGCATTGAGCAGAAGGCGCTACTGGTAAAGAGCCAGGAATCGACACTGCAGTGGATGAAAGACAATGCGGATCTGGTGAGAAACATGCGCAGCAGCCAACCGGGTAAAGGCGCTGCCGGCAATGAAGCACTGCTGACACTGGTCGACAGGACAGCCAAACGGATTCAGCTGAGACAGCAGATCAAGCGTATCAAACCTCAGGGTGACGATTCGGTTCAGCTGTGGGTCGAAGAAGCCTCTTTCGACACTCTGATTCGCTGGCTGGGTCAGATGACCCAGGAATATGCACTGAATATCGAATCACTCAATATCGATCGACAGGATGCACCGGGAATGATCAATGCCCGGGTCGTTCTGCAGCGCGGAGGATAGAAGGTAATGAAGTGGTGGAGTTACCTGCTGATCGGCCTCGGAACCTACCTGCTGATCATGGTGATTAGCCTGCCGGCAGAGCATGTCCTGGGCTGGACGGCCGGCAACAATCAGAAAACGCCTTTCACCTACGGCACCATCAAGGGAAGCCTGTGGCGCGGCAAGATGGAGGCGTTGACTGTCAATGGTGTTCCGCTGGACAAACTCAAATGGCGTTTCTCCCCCAGTGAGCTGCTGTTCGGTCGCCTCGGTTTTGACATTCAGATCAATCATGCGGGGCAGGAGCTGGAAGCCGATGTGGCAAAGGGATTTGGCGATGAGATTCAAATCGAGGATATCAGCGGAGTGATCCAGGCAGCCATCATTCCCCCAATGATCGATTTGGCGCAAATCGGTGTCGACGGTAACGTTAACCTGAACCTCCAACAGATCACTTTGTCAGACAATCAAATCGTCTATGCCGAAGGGCAAGTGCAGTGGCTGGGTTCAGCTTTGAAAAGCCCATTCGCGTTAAAGGTTGGCGACCTTCAGGCCGATCTTGAAACGGATGAAGCGGGCGCAGTCCGGGCGAAAATCAAAGATTTGGGAGGATCAACCGCCGTCGATGGGGAGCTCAGTCTGACACTCGACGGCAACTTCCAGGTTAATGGCCAGATCAAACCGGGAGCCGATTCCGATCCCCGGCTGGACGGTGCCCTGAATGCAATCAGTAAACGCAAACCTGATGGCAGCTATCAGATAACCTACAGCGCCCGGCTTTGAACCATGTGCACTGTTTCATACTACTGTTTAGAATCGGTAGGCCAATGCGCTAACATCTGCTATTATGGAAAGGATTACATATTCAACATAAGCCCATGATGGATAAAGAATTTCACAACTATTTCCCTGACCTGTCACAAACCTGTGACCTGAATTGGATCAGGCTTGTTACAGAGACTGCTAGGGGACAGCTTCAATGATGACCAATTTGGCCAAACAATTCATGGACAGATCAGCTCCGTTCAAACGCAGAGTTCGCCGTGCACTGCTGCTGTTCTGCAGCCTGCTTGTGATGAACTTCGCCTCTACCCTGCCCAGTCATGCAGAGCAGATCACCCTGAATCTGAACAATGCGGATATCGAAGCCCTGATCAAAACGGTTTCCGAGCATACCGGCAAGAACTTCGTCATCGATCCGCGAGTCAAGGGCAAGGTCACGGTCATTTCCGCCCACCCGATGGACCGCAACGAGTTCTATGAAGTCTTTCTGTCGATCCTTGAGGTGCATGGTTTTTCGACCATTCCCAGTGGGGATGTGATCAAGATCGTTCCCGATGTGAAAGCCAAACAGGGTGGCATTCCTACCCTGAGCAGAGCCGGCTCGCTGCCAGGGGATCAAATCGTCACCCGGATCATTCAGGTGAAGAATGTCACCTCGGCCCAGCTGGTCCCCATACTTCGCCCGCTGATTCCCCAGGAGGGGCATCTGGCGGCCTACCCCGACACCAATGTACTGATCATCTCTGACCGACGCCGCAATGTGGATCGCCTGATGAGAATCATCGAGCAGATCGACCAGGTGAGTGACAGCTCCATTGAGGTCATCACACTGCAGCACGCCTCCGCAGCCGAGGTGGTACGTATTTTGGAAGGCCTCAAGCCGGCTTCTGCGAAGAAAGGGGCTGCCAGAGCAGCTTCAAAAATGGTCGCCGATGAACGCACCAACAGCATTCTGATCAGTGGCGATCCAACTGAACGTTTACGGGCTCGGGTAGTGATCGAACATCTGGATACCCCATTTGACAACGAGGGCAACGCCCAGGTCGTCTATCTCAAATATGCCAATGCCGTAGACCTGGTGAACGTGCTGACCGGTGTCAGCGAAAACATTGATGAGGGTGGCCAGGGAAAAGGGGGAAAAGCCGCAAGCAAACCCAAGGTGCCGGTCAACATACAGGCTGATGAAGCCTCAAATGCCTTGATCATTACCGCGCCACCGGATGTTTTCCACTCCCTACAGGCAATCATCCGTAAACTGGATATCCGTCGCGCCCAGGTTCTGGTCGAGGCGATCATTGCTGACGTCTCCTATAACAAGGCCAAAAGTCTGGGGGTGCAGTGGGTGGTCGATGGCACACCGGACGGTCAGGGTCCGGTTGGCGTGATCAACCTGGGTTCACCGACCATTACCGACGTCTTCAATGCAGTGCAAGCCGGCGCCGGTGTTCCGCTCGGCGCCGGTACCTCGATCGGCTTGGGCCGATTTGACAGCGACCGGGTCAATTTCGCCGCCCTGATTCAGGCCCTGGAGAGTGATACTACCAGTAACATTCTGTCTACTCCCAGCCTGACCACGCTGGATAATCAGGAAGCTGAGATCGTGATCGGTCAGAATGTACCGTTCATAACCGGCTCCTACAGTTCCACCGGTGGTACCAGCAGTTCGGTCAATCCGTTCCAGACCGTACAGCGTGAGGATGTGGGCCTGACTTTGAAAGTGAAACCACAAATCAACGAAGGCAACTCCATTCAGCTCGAGATTGAGCAGGAGATCTCCAGCATCAACGCCTCCGCCAGTACCGGCACCAGTGACATCGTCACCAACAAGCGCACCATCAAGACCGTGGTGATGGTGGAAGATGGCCAGACCATCGTGCTCGGCGGACTGATTACGGAGGATCTGCAACAGACAGAAGAGAAGGTTCCCATACTGGGTGACATCCCTCTATTGGGCGCCCTCTTCCGCGCTAATAGAACCGCTAAAGTAAAGCAAAATCTGATGATATTTCTCAGGCCTGTTGTGTTGCGAGATGCCGCAGTCAGTGCCCAGATTGCCAGCGACAAGTACAACTACTTCCGCGCCCAGCAGTTGGAAATGAAGCAGGAAGGCGTCAATCTGATGGACGATGAAGAGATGCCGGTCATGCCACCGCGGTTTGGTACATTCGCCCCGCCATTCGAGGGTGAACCGGCGGAACCGGAACTCTAACCGGTAGCTCAAATCATGTCTGACACGACGACCTCAAATCCACTCCAGGACGCATTGGAACCGGTGTCCGAACTGCTTTCCGAAGAGCCGGAGAGCCTGCCGCCCCAGGAGCCGAGTCAGCTGCCCTATGCCTACGCAAGAAGGCACGGGGCCGTGGTGGTGCTCAACGATCAGACTGGCGAATATGAGTTACTTTACAAACCCGGGGTTTCGATTTTAGTACTAAATGAAATCCGTCGACTCTACGGGCAACCCCTGGTCTTCAAACAGATCGACGAAGAGAGCCTGGAGAGACAGCTCTCCCTGATCTATGAGTCGGGTTCCAAGCAATCGAGCCAGATCATGGAGACTATGGGCGATGATATGGATCTCGATCATGCCGCCCAGGCGCTGAACCAGCCGGAAGACCTGCTGGGCAGTGACGATGATGCGCCGATTATCAGGCTGATCAATGCGCTGTTTACCGAGGCCATCAAGGAACAGGCCTCGGATATCCATATCGAACCCTATGAAAATCGTCTGGTGGTACGCTTTCGGGTCGACGGGGTATTGCGCGAAGTGCTCTCGCCACCACGTAATGTCTCTTCATTCCTGGTCTCCCGTATCAAGGTCATGGCACAGCTCGATATCGCTGAAAAGCGTATTCCCCAGGATGGCCGAATCTCTTTGAAGGTGGGTAACCGCCCAGTGGACGTGCGTGTCTCAACCCTACCCTCCAGCTATGGCGAACGGGTGGTGCTGCGTCTGCTCGACAAGCAGGCGGGCCGGCTCGATCTGGAACATCTGGGCATGGCCAAAGATCTGCTGGAACAGGTCGATCCCGGTGTGATTCGGCGTCCCCACGGCATCTTTCTGGTCACCGGCCCCACCGGCTCGGGTAAAACCACTACCCTGTATGCCGCTTTGAGCCGGCTCAACACCCAGAGCCGTAACATCGTCACCGTAGAAGACCCGATCGAGTACTATCTCGACGGCATTGGACAGACCCAGGTGAACAACAAGGTCGACCTCACCTTTGCGCGCGGCTTAAGGGCGATTCTTCGTCAGGATCCGGATGTGGTGATGGTCGGTGAGATTCGTGACCTGGAGACGGCACAAATTGCCGTACAGGCCAGTTTGACCGGCCATATGGTGATGTCGAGTCTGCATACCAACACCGCAATCGGCAGCATCTCCCGCCTCAGGGATATGGGTGTGGAGCCGTTCCTGCTCTCCTCCAGTCTGATCGGCGTGCTGGCCCAGCGCCTGGTACGCACCCTGTGCCCCCATTGCAAGGAGCCCTACAGTGCCAGCCAACAGGAGCTGGAACTGATGGAGCAACCCACGAGCGAATCGGTCACGATCTACTCCGCCAAAGGGTGTGAAAAGTGTCATAACCACGGCTATGTGGGCAGAACCGGTATCTATGAGCTGATCACCATCGATGAGAGCCTGCGCAATATGATTCACAAGGGCAGCGGTGAGATGGAGATGCTGGAACACGCCAGAAAATACACCGACAGTATTCGCCAGGATGGCATGAAGCGGGTTCTCGATGGCGATACCACCATCGATGAGATCATCCGTGTGACCCAGGAAGGATAGCCCGAGTTGGACGCCTTTGAATATGTAGCACTCGATCCGAGCGGTAAGGAGAAGCGTGGTGTTCTTGAGGGTGACAGCCCAAGACAGGTCCGCCAGCAACTGCGAGAATCGGGGCTGACCCCCCTCTCCATTGACTCAGCAAGCGGCACTGCCACGCAGAGCAAGAGCAAACTATTTCAACGTCAGATCAATGCCATGGAACTGGCTCTGATCACCCGCCAGATGGCCACCCTGTTGCGCTCCGGACTACCTCTTGAGCATGTCCTGAAAACCACCGCCCAGCAATCGGACAAACGCCATGTGGAGCGCACCCTGCTGGCGGTACGGGCCAAGGTTCTGGAAGGCCGAACCCTGGCGGACGGTCTCAAGGAGTTCCCGAAAACCTTCCCGGAAGTCTATATCCAGACCGTCTCATCAGGAGAGGAGTCGGGCCATCTTGAAGTGGTCCTGGAGAGACTGGCGGACTACACCGAACAGCGCCAGCAGATGCGCCAGAAGACCATCTTCGCCCTCTTCTACCCGGCTCTGCTGACCATCGTCTCGCTGCTGATCGTCGGCGGTCTGTTGACCTATATCGTGCCTCAGGTCACGCGGGTGTTCGAAACCATGTCCGCCGAGCTCCCCTGGATAACCCAGGCCCTGATGTCCACCAGTGACACCTTCCGCAGCTACGGGGTTCCGATCTTCGTGACACTGCTGGTGCTTGGTCTGTTTTTCAGCTATCTGCTGAAGAAACCCGGACCCAAACGCTGGTGGCATCGCACCCTGCTGCGCATCCCCCTGGTGGGGCGTCTGGTGCGGACCTCCAATGCAGCCCGTTTCTCCAGAACCCTGAGCATCATGGCCGCCAGCAGCGTACCGATTCTCGATTCGATGCGTATCGCTTCCCAGGTCCTGACCAATCTGCCGATGCGCAGCGCCGTCGAGGAAGCCACCTCCAGGGTTCGCGAAGGGGCCAGCCTCTACCAGGCCCTGGACAAAACCGGATATTTCCCACCGATGACCCTCAGTCTGCTCGCCAGCGGTGAGTCGAGTGGCAATCTGGAAGGTATGCTGGAGCGTTCCGCCGATATCCAGGAGCGAGAGATAGAGACCCTGGTGTCGACGATTCAGGGCTTGTTCGAGCCTATACTCATCCTGGTCATGGGTGGTATTGTGCTGGTCATCGTACTGGCTATACTGCTGCCTATTTTCGATCTTAACCAATTGGTAGCCTGACCCTATGGAATTTTCTAGCAATCCAATACGCACACTGCCGCTGATCATTGCGCTCTGTTTAGCCATCCTGAGCGGCTGTGCGACCGCCCCGGATCCTTCAGTGGACGAGACAGCGCTTACCCTGGCTGAAGCTCACAAGGCCTACAACGCCAAAGAGTATAAGAAGGTCTTCCAACTGCTGTTCCCCCTGGCCGCTGCCGGAAACGACAAGGCGCAGTACGCCCTGGGCTACCTCTTCTATCATGGTATGGGCGTGGAAAAGAATGAACGTCAGGCGATGCACTGGGTGCAGCAGGCCGCCGCCCAGGGTAACCGCAAAGCTATCCAGGCCTTGACCCCGGTACAATAAGAATCGGCTGAGGCCCGAGCTGACGGATCAGATCACTTTGGAAAAACTGCCCTGAGAGGCCTTGCTGTTCAGATAGATATCGAACTGCATACAGATGTTGCGAATCAATAGACGCCCTCTGGGTAGCACATTGATCGCCCCATCCTCAATGCTGATTAGACCGTCCGCCACCATCTCCTGCAGACGTTCCAGTTCCTCTGCGAAGTAGTCTCTGAAATCGATCTCCCAGCAGGCCTCCACATCCCCAATGCTCAGGGTGTAGTGGCAGATCAGGCGGGTGATCACATCGCGCCGGATCAGGTCATCCCGGGTCAACGTCACGCCACGAAATACCGCCAGTCGTCCAGCATCGATGCGCTCATAGTATTCATCCAGGCTGCGCATGTTTTGTGCGTAACTGGGCCCGACCATACCGATCGAAGTGGCCCCCAGGCCGATCAGATCGCAATCCGCATGGGTCGAGTATCCCTGGAAGTTACGATACAGGGTGCCATCCTCCTGGGCTTTTACCAGCTCATCATCCGGTTTGGCGAAGTGATCCATGCCCACATAGATATAACCGGCATCCGACAGCTTATCGATGGTCATCTGCAGAATATCGAGTTTCTCCTGTGGCGGTGGCAACTCCTCCGCATTGATCCGCCGCTGCGGTTTGAACCGTTCCGGAAGGTGGGCGTAGTTGAATACCGACAGCCGATCCGGATCCACTTCAAGAATCTCGTCCAGGGTAGCGGAAAAGCTGTTCAGGCTCTGATGGGGCAGACCGTAGATGAGATCGATACTGGTGGAACGAAATCCCTCATCCCTGGCCGCCTGCAACACCTGCAGGGTCTCCTGCTTGCTCTGCAGGCGATTGACCGCCTGCTGGACTTTCGGATCGAAGTCCTGCACCCCCAGGCTCATCCGATTGAATCCCAGCTCCCGTAACAGCTTTATGGTATCCCCTTGCGCTTCCCTCGGATCGATCTCAATGGAGTATTCGCCGCTGTCATCATCCAGCAGGGTGAAAGCGTCCCGGGTCTTGGCCATCAATTGCCGCATCTCATCGTGACTGATGAAAGTCGGGGTCCCGCCTCCCCAGTGAAGCTGGGTCACCACCCTGGAGCTGTCGAACAGTTCCGACTGCATGCGCAGCTCTTCATAAACCCGGGCCAGATAGCCTGCAGCCATGGTGCGATCCTTGGTCGCCACCTTATTGCAGGCACAATAGAAGCAGACGGTGTCGCAGAAAGGTATATGGAAATAGAGAGATAAAGGACTGCCGCTGGCATTGCTCTGCCGGGCAATTCGACGATATTCCGCATCATCGTATTTTTCTTCGAACTGGACGGCGGTCGGATACGAGGTATATCTCGGACCGGTCTGATTGTATTTACCGATCAGTTCCAGGTCGAATTGTGTCGAATGATCCATAACCTATCTCTCTCATTGTGAAGTTGGGATATCCAGGCATTGCCGATGCAATACCTCGAATGGTACTACTCGGCATCAACATCGATACCCTTGCGGTGGGTCTCGTTGATCTGGCGCAGCAGTATGGCGAAGGGAATATCGTCGCCGTGACGATCAACCAGCCCCATGAAAGGGAGATCCTCCCGATCGAAGTGATACTCCCCATCCACCATCGACTGATGCAGCTCCTTGATACCAGACTCCAAAGGCGCCAGAAATGATGGGTAGCGTCCCAGCTCCTCCATCTGATAATCATAACAGTCCCTGAGATCACCGACTTCAAACAGTGCCTGTTTCACCCATTCAACAAACTCTTCGGCACTTCTTGCACGTTGCAGACTCATGGCATCATTCTCTCAAATAAAGTTAAAACTGCCCGGCATATCTGGAGAGATCAGCGGCACTGATCAGAAACACCCCTTCCCCGCCTCTGGCGAAATCGAGCCAGACGAAAGGCACCTGGGGATAAAGCTCCATCAACAGGGCAGCACTATTGCCGACCTCCATTATCAAGGCGCCATCTGGCGTCAGATAATCAGGTGCCTGATTCAATATTCTTTTGACAATCTCCAGGCCCTGATCATTCGCTTCAAGCGCCATGTTGGGCTCATGCCGATACTCCGCTGGCAACTCTGCCATCTCGACCGCCCCAACGTAGGGGGGGTTGGAGAGAATCAGGTCATATTTTACCCCAGGCAATCTTTCAAACAGGTCTGACTCGTAGAGTTTGACCTGTTGATCGAGCCCGTGCAGAGCAACGTTCTCGCTGGCGACAGTCAAAGCAGCCGACGAAATATCCACCAGATCCACCGGACAATCGGGAAGATACGCCGCTGTAGCAATACCGATGCAGCCGCTACCACAGCAGAGGTCCAGCACCCGCTGCAGCTGAGAGGGTTCGACCCAGGGGACAAACTCATTTTCGATCAGTTCGGCGATGGGAGAACGGGGAATCAGGACCTGTTCATTGACCCGGAAACAGAGTCCGGCAAACCAGGCTTCTCCAGTCAGATAGGGCAATGGCATGCGCTGCTCGATCCGTCGGGTCACCAGGTCGATAACCCGTTCACGCTCTTCCTCAGTCAATCGACTGGAAAACCAGAACTGGGGAATATCCGGAGGAAGATGGAGGGCATGCAAAACCAGGGCAGCGGCCTCATCCAAGGCATTGTCTGTGCCATGCCCAAAGAACAGCCCGTTCTCGGAAAAACGACTGGCTGTCCAACGAATGAAATCGGTAATGGATCTGAGTGATTGCACGTAATTTGTCAGGCTATCAAACGTACCATCATAGCCGATTTAGCTAGGCAGTCATAACAAAAATCTGATAGCCATCAGATTGACTGGACAGAATCAGATGGGTTTCCCACTACCATATATTTAGAGCCGAATCCTGTTGGGTGGCCCTGCAGAGGGCCATCCAACACTGTTTTCGCACCGGTTAACCCGGTGGCTAAGGGCGATCTACTGAGTCGTAATCGATCAGGCCGCCTGGGAGTTGGAGTTTGCCACCACACTCAGGTTGCTCTCCTCCTCATCCTTTTTACCCAGGTTTCTTCTCACCAGGTCTCCCAGTGAGATGTCGGCGAGAAAGTTGAAAATCTCGCTACTCAGGTCATCCCACAATGTGTGGGTCAGGCAACGGGCGCCGCCACTACAGTTCTGCCTTCCCCCGCAGCGGGTAAATTCAACCCACTCATCTACTGCGCAGATGATATTGGCAATGGAGATCTCATCCGCACTCTTACCCAGATAGTATCCGCCGCCAGGTCCCCTGACGCCACGCACCAGATCTTTACTTCTCAGGGCAGCAAACAGCTGTTCCAGATAGGAGAGGGATATACCCTGGTTTTCAGATATCTCTGCAAGTGTAACCGGACCTTTTTTGCCATTGAGGGCCAGATCCAGCATAGCAGTAACCGCATAACGACCTTTTGTTGACAGTCTCATTGTATTTTCTCCAGAGGTATGAACTCTATTACCTAGTAAATCAGTCGGTATTTAGACTAAAGTAACTTAGTAATTTAGTCAACAATTATTCCGAAAAAATAACAATTTTATTGTGAAATTTATTTTTATTGTTTTATTTCAGTTAGTTAATGACGATATTTCTTGTCGGTAAGGGGAGCTTTCCAACAGATTTTTCTGATAAGCAAGCAATGCGGGAGCTTCGTGATGGAGAAATTGCTCAATGCCACTGCTGAACGCGGGATCGGCAATCCAATGGTATGAGTAGGTCAAGGTCGGCATAAATCCACGCCAGATCTTATGTTCCCCCTGGGCGCCGGGTTCGAATCGTTTCAGGCCCTGCCCGATGGCATAGCCTATCCCCTGGTAATAGCAGGTCTCGAAATGGAGGCTGTCATAGTGTTCCAAAGCCCCCCAGTGGCGGCCGTAGAGCACGGATCTACTGCGGTAGAGAATGGCACCCGCAACACAGCGGGATCCATCGTAGGCGAAAACCAGTACCACCTGGTTACCCATCTTTTCCCCGACCTCCTGAAAGAAACCCTGGTTCAGCGTTGGCAGGCTGTAGCGCTCCTCAAAGGTCTTGCTGTAGAAATGGGTCATCAGGGCCCACTCCGACTCGCTGACCTGATCACCGGTCACCAGCCGAAATCGTATCCCAGCCTGAGCCACTTTGCGCCGTTCATGGCGTATGTTTTTCCTGCGTTTGGCGGTCAATTGGAAGAGAAAATGGTCAAAATCTTTGTATCCCGGGTTGCTCCAATGAAACTGAACCCCCAACCGTTCGTGCATTCCCAAGCGCTTCAGACTCTCCCCCTCCTCCGACGTGGTGAACAACCAGTGCATGGAAGAGAGCTTTAACTGCTTCACCAGATCCAGCGTTGTTTCGATCATCAGCCGCTGCACCGGCTCTTTATCGACGGCGGGATCCACCAGCAGGCGATTACCGTAGGCTGGGGTATAAGGTGCCGCACTGATCAGTTTTGGGTAGTAGTTCAAACCACTTCGTCTGTAGGCATCAGCCCAGACATGATCGAAGACAAATTCCCCGTAGGAATTGTCTTTGAGATAGAGTGGTGAAACACCGACCAGTTTTCCCTGATCACGCACACTGAGATGCTGCGGCTGCCAGCCAAATCGCTCACCCACACAATCATTGTGTTCCAGAGCTGAGAGAAATTCATACTTGAGAAAGGGATTGTCATCCATTACCAGGCGATTCCACTCTTCGGCCTTGAAATCATCGATCTGAGAATGAAAAGCGACTTGCATGAATCCAATCCGAACGGGGGATATGAAAATAAAATAGCCCAAGCGATGAGCTTGGAAAACCGGTAAATCACATGGCATCTTATAAAGCTAGACGATAGGTATCCCGACACTCGTCATTGTGCTGCTATGTTTTAGGGCCTGTCTCTGCAAACCGATGGGGAGTGCTCAATGAACCAGATAGTCCTCAATACGGATATTGTACTCTTCGGGAGAGACCGGTTTGACAATTCGATCCTCTCCATCCGATACGGAATCGGTCAGATCCAGCACTTCAGGGGGAATCAGACGCTGCTTGCGAAGGTCGTAAATCACCTTCAGCACAGGGTTTAGCAACGCTTTTTGCGGGGAAGCGACAACCACGGCCAGACGTTGGCTCTCCAGGGCAACTAGGCTGCCTACCGGGTAGATCCCAACACACTGAATGAATCGCTGCACCAGTTCGGCGTCGAAAACACCTTCACCACTCCACTCGACCAACTGGCGTAACACCACACTGGGCAACTTACCCTTGTGGTAGACCCGGTCCGAGGTAATGGCATCGTAGACATCGACAATAGCGGCCATTTTACCGTAGAGACTGATCTCCTCCCCAGAGAGTCTGCCAGGGTAGCCGGAACCATTGAGCCGTTCATGATGCTGCAAAATCACCTGCCGCGCCCTTCTCGGTATGGTTTCAGCTTCATCGATCATTTTGTATCCAAACCCCACGTGACCACGCATCACCTCGAACTCCTGATCGGTGAGTCGTCCGGGTTTGTTGAGTATCTTTTCCGGTACCTGCAATTTACCGATATCATGCAAAATCCCCCCCACGCCAAGCTCCCAGATGGTGGCCTGATCAAGCTGGAGTTTTTTTGCGAAGGCGATCATCAATGCCGATACACTGACCGAATGCTCAAAAGTGTACTGATCCATTTGGCGAATCCGTGTCAGTCCTAGAAACGCATCCTGATTTCTGAAGATCGATGCCAGCATCTCCTCAACGACCGGAGTGACCCGCTCAGTCTCGATCCGTTTTCCGAGCCGCGCATCCGCCATGATATCGGTAATCACCCGACCCGCTTCCTGGCGAACCTGGTTTGCTTTTACCATCTCTTCCTGCAATGAGCTTTGCGGTTTAGTGGAATTCTCCGCCCGGTCTTCGACAGGTTCTACTTGAGCCGGCAGTGCAGACGGCTCGACAGCAGGCTGTTTTTCGATATCCAGGCCTTTTTCGGTATCGATAAGAATCGCCTTGATACCCGATTTTCTAATTTTGTTGATATCGGATATTTGATTGATTTTAAATTGATTTCTTAGAAATGGATGGTCAACCCACGAGGCCTCCAGTCTATGTACATACATGCCTATCCTAAGCTCATCGACTCTGACCTGTTTGATCACGCGTACTACCCTCTGTAACAATCCCTATTCCTAGCACAGGTTATCGGCTGAAAAGTGATATAGCTTGAGAGCTACGTTGAATATCAAACGCTGACCGATCGCGGATTATCTTTCAGAAAAGGTTGACAGATCCTCAGCAGAAGCTAGAATACGCCCTTCCTGAACGCAGCGGGAATAGCTCAGTTGGTAGAGCACAACCTTGCCAAGGTTGGGGTCGCGAGTTCGAGTCTCGTTTCCCGCTCCAATTCTAAAAGGCCTCGGCACCACCGGGGCTTTTTTATGTGCCGATTCGATTCATCAGGAATAGATGATAGAATTCCGACCATTATGGCTGAGTGGCAGAGTGGTTATGCAGCGGCCTGCAAAGCCGTGGACCTCGGTTCGATTCCGGGCTCAGCCTCCATCTTCCTGATTTAAGATCTGCACAAACGCCGCCAACCTGCCCGGGTGGCGAAATTGGTAGACGCAAGAGACTTAAAATCTCTCGACCTTAGGGTCGTGCCGGTTCGATTCCGGCCCCGGGCACCATACAGCACCCCCCTCCTCTAAAAGTACATCGGTCAGATCCAACGACCGCTATCCGAACTCAGAATTCAACGCACGCCGGCTTCTTTCCAACAGGCATAGTGACAGACTAAAGTAGTGACAATCACCCTATCCTCCTAGCTTCCTGTGATCACTTATCATCCGCAGTCAAAGACCTCGAGTTTACGCAACGGTAAATATTA
>JAKSBX010000115.1 GCA_022360905.1 Chromatiales bacterium | reverse complement strand
CAGATGGAAAAACGGGTCAAGTATGATCTGGAATACATCAATAACTGGTCTCTTTGGCTTGATCTTTCGATCTTGGCGAGAACACCCTTCTCGCTTAAAAGTGACAAGGCATACTAACCAGGTTAATTTTTTCTAATACAATTTTTTAAGGTTGTTTAACATGGACGATAATGTTATCTGGCATCAAGCCACTGTCACCCGTGATCGTCGGGAGAAAATGAACTTACACCGAGCCAAGTTACTTTGGTTTACAGGCCTTTCCGGATCGGGTAAGTCAACCATTGCCCACGCCTTGGAAGAGCGTCTACATCAGAGAGGTTGTAGAACTTACGTATTTGACGGAGACAATGTCAGGCATGGCCTATGCAATGACTTGGGGTTCAGTATTGAAGATCGCACAGAAAATATCCGCCGTATCGGTGAAATGTCCAAGTTGTTTGTGGACGCCGGAGTTATCGCATTGACCGCCTTTATATCGCCGATACGTGAAGACAGGGATAAAGTCCGTAATCTGTTTAGCAAGGGTGATTTTATCGAAGTCTATATTAAAGCCTCAATTGAAACCTGTGAGTCCCGGGATGTAAAAGGGCTCTACAAAAAGGCTCGTGAGGGGAAAATTCAGAACTTTACCGGGATCAGCTCCCCTTACGAAGCACCCGAGAATCCGGAAATCGTTGTCGACACGGAAAACAGAGAGGTTGACGATTGCGTCGACTCATTACTGGCCGCACTGGAGCAGCAAGGGGTTATTCCCAATGTAGTGGTATAAGCTAGGTGGGCAACTAGCACGAACCAGGAATTTTTATAGACCAGATAGATTCCGGTTTTCACCGGAGTGATGAGCTAAGCAGTGGATTCTTAGTACAATCCTTCCTGCAGAATCAACTCCACTCGCCTGCTGCTAAGGTGCTTTTCCAGCACTTCTCTAGCCCGGTTCGATTCATAGATGGTCGGACTATGACCCTCTATTTTTATTCTCGCCTGATCTATCCCCCGGTCGATGAAGTAGAGTGATACTTTTTGTGCTCTCTCCAGTGAGATTCGCATGTTTTGCAATGGATCATCGCTGGGATCCGTGTACCCACGAATTTTCAGGTTGGCCTGGTTGTTCAGTGACAAGACGATATAGAGATCATTCAGCATCTCCTCAAATTCGGTTGGTATCTCTGCATTGTTGTCGTCGAAGAAAATTTGAAACTTCCTTTCAGATACACTGCTTGGAATCGGGGGTGGTTGTTTATCCGGAACCTCAATCTGCTGATATCGGGTTTGGGTGGCAATATAGTCTTCACCGGCATCTTTAGCTTCAGATGGCGTTAATTCATCACTCGTTTCTGTCGCAGGCTCCGTATTAACAACAGCCGTTTCTGCTTCATCCACATCTATTGTCGCATTTGGTTGACTGTCCGTTGGCGTCTGCACTACTGAGTCAGGTCTATTATCTACAGCTGTAGCGAGACTCTCGCTGGATTTGGTATCGTTTCTATCTTTGTAGGGTTGCGACTTGGGTGTCAGAAAAGCTTGTATTGTGTGGTTTAGTTCACTTAAAAAGCCTTTAATCTGTTCCGGAGACCATACAATGTAGGCAATAAGTGGAAATCCAACCAATACGATGAGCGCAACATTACGAAGCGACCTTAGTAATCCCCCCGAGAACAATTCATCCTTATCCACATGCTCATCCGATACGATAAAACCACCGGATGCTTCGATTTCATGCCTGTATCTCTCTGCACGCATCGTGGGTGTATTGAGAATCTCGTCCGGATTCAGTGATAATTTCTCTGCACTCTCCTCGGCTTCCTTCGTGCGCCTGACGGTGTCATCCAATTCACTTTCCACCAGAATGGCATCGCTTTGGGCTTCATTTGCTAGATCATCAGCAACTGATCGGTTTTCATCGACAATCTTTTCGGTTAGATTCCTGACCGCCTCTGAATCGATAAATATTTTCGACTCAGGATCCAGCTGATCGGTATCAGCCTCTTCGTACCCGGCTGACTCATCCGTTTCTTCGCTCTGCGGTTCGGCAGATAGACCACTCCCCTCTTCCACCATCATCGGCTGATCAAGGTCGGGTTCAAAATGATCACTTTCAATTCTTAGGGATATCTCTTCACCACTTTCCGTATCGATGGCCTTTTCTTCACCGCTTGCTTCGAAGACTTCCTGGGGTTCACTGCTATCCAGATCGGAGAGATGCTCTTCGTACTCCACCGGATAGGCGGCCTTGAATTCTTCGAAGGTCTCACCCGACTTAAGGGCCAGCCGTTCTTCACCGAACAGCTCTTCGGCTACGATCCAGATATCCTCTTCTGTGAATTTG
>JAKSBX010000158.1 GCA_022360905.1 Chromatiales bacterium | reverse complement strand
GCGAATACCTCAGCACTGGTACGATAATCCAGTGAGAGAATCTCCAGCAATCTGGCCCCGGTATAGATGCCGTCGTCAAAGCCATACCAGCGCTCGGAGAAGATAATATGACCACTGTACTCACCGGCCAGCAGCGCATGGGTCTCCTTCATCTTCTGTTTCAGCATCGAGTGACCGCTCTTCCACATCAAGGGACGACCGCCATTCGAGAGGACGATATTCGCCAGATGCCGTGTGCACTTTACATCGTAGATGATGTCACCACCGGGTTCTCTGGTCAGCACATCGATTGCCAAATACATCAACAACCGATCTGGCCAAATAATCTTACCGGAAGAATCCACCAGACCGATACGATCACCATCTCCATCAAATGCAAGGCCCAATGCGGCCTGGTGGTCGACCACGGCTTTCTGCAGGTCGGCCATATTGGCAGGATCACCTGGATCCGGATGGTGATTGGGAAAATCACCATCGACATCACAATAGAGCTCCACCACTTCACAACCCAGCTGACGATAGAGTTCCGGAGCCACAACCGAAGCAGCCCCATTGCCACAGTCAACGACAACCTTCAGAGTCTGTCCCAAACGGACATCGGATGCCACCCGTTCGATATAATCCTCGATGACATCCCTGGAATCGAAACTGCCCTCCCCCACCAGCAATTGATCCGCGTCTATCCGCCGGCGAAGCCCCTGGATTGCTTCGGAAGATGGGCTCTCGCCACTGATAATCATCTTCAGGCCATTGTACTGGCTGGGGCTGTGGCTTCCGGTAACCATTGCACCACACTCTGCGTCCAGTTCATGAACTGCGTAATGTAATAAGGGGGTCGGCACCAATCCCAAGTCGATAACATCCCGACCGCTACTCTGCAGCCCCTGAATAAGGGCGCTTTGCAGACTCTCACTGGAACTGCGGGCATCACGACCCACCACCACGACATTATGGCCCCGCTCGAATACTTCGCTACCAAACCCCTGACCCAGCAGGGCAACCACATCTTCTGAAAATGTCTCACCCACGACACCCCGGATATCGTAGGCTCGAAAGATTGTTGCGGAGATATCAACCTTAGGAGCCAGAGCCGTCGCTTCGGGTGCCGACTGTTCGGCTGGCAGACCCTCTTCAACAGATATTCCCATTTCGGCTTGAGCTGACGTGGCCGCAGCCCGGGTGGTAGTCGCTTTGCCGGCCTGATTGCTACGATACTCCCTAATTTGGTGCTCCATCACATCGAAGGTGGGTTGCAGGTCATTCAACTGAGCAAGTTGCGATTTTGGTGGGCGTCCAACTACCAAGGCCTCCACCAGAGAGAGTATGCTGGCCTGATCTGTTTTCAACGCTTTTGTCATTCGCTGGGAGAGCATCATCAGCATCAGTGCTGCCAATAGAAATAGGAGTGCAGCAGGTGCAGCCTGCATGCCTAAGGCAACTGGATCCAAAACCGTGCCGACAGAACCCCAGTAGGCAATCTGCCAAATACTGCCGGCAATTGATATCACGCCATCAGGCTGTGTATTTACTGCAGGGCTTGCCCCATTGGCAGCGAGTGACAATGCAGGCTTGCCAGGAATCACCTGTTGCCACTCGATGCGACCGGCAACATGGCCTAATTTATCCAACATGCCCACGATTTCCTGAGTAGGGTATGCCACATGCAGGACACCTTTTATCTCACCAGTCTGATCCCGGACCGAAGAAGCAACGGCGATATGTTGGTGTGCTGTGCCGAATTGGTGCAATTCTGCCGCTATGGATTGGGTTGTGTTCTCGGCCTGCCTGAGCAACAACAGGGAGGCATAACCCATGTTTGGCGTTAAACTGGTGTCAGGCTCACTAAATCCCAAAGGCAGCAGCCGAACCAAAAGCGCATCGGGGACCAATGTCGCCAATCGTTGCTGTTCCAAGCGTAGATACTCGGGATCGTCCATGTCGAATAGAGTCGCTGTCGTGGCCTGATTGGCCAGGCTACCGATAAGATCGGTACGTTGCTGAATGTTTGCGCTGACTCCTGCCGCCAAAATTTCAGCGATGGTTCGAACCTGCTGTGTTTGTTTCGCCTGATCCGCAATCTTCGCCAGGTAGAAGTTTGCCGCCCAGCTGGCTACAACAAGAAACAAGATCCCTAATACGCCAATTGTCCAATACCCCTTTATTGAACGTCCACTTCCTTGTTTAGCCATCTGCTCCCCGTTCTTTTTAGAGAAAACCATATTAAACCCTGAAATCTATTCAGTACTTACCAGTTTCTATCTACTGGCATGATATTGTTCTGAGATCCGCTCTACGAGCTGTTTTGCCAGCTGATGCTTAGACATCATGGGCAGCACTTCCCGCCCCCCTTGCCACAGCAGTAACAGAGCATTCTGATCCGATTCGAAGCCACCCTCTTTCACAGCGACCTGGTTGGCTGCAATCAAATCCAATCCCTTGGCCTGCCGCTTCGCTTCGGCGTAGGCTTCCACATTTTCCGTCTCCGCCGCAAAGCCGACACAGAACGGGGCATCATCAAGACCGGCCACCTCTGCGAGTATATCCGGATTCTTCACGAGTTCCAGTGTGACTAATTCTCTATCTTTCTTGATCTTTTCATCAGCAGCCTGGCGAGGTCGATAATCAGCCACCGCAGCAACACCGATAAAGATATCGGCTTCGCCGACCCGACGAATGACTTCCCGGCGCATCTCCTCGGCCTGTTCCACATCAATGCGCGTGATACCCAGTGGTGGTGGTACGGTCACCGGACCGCTAACAAGGGTTACTTCTGCCCCCTGCTCGTGGAGGGCCTCAGCCAGTGCATAACCCATTTTGCCCGAACTGCGATTACCAATAAATCGAACCGGATCAATGGGTTCCCGGGTAGACCCCGCCGTCATCAGCACCCGCACACCAGACAGAATCCCTTGGGTGAAAAACTGCTGAACCTGTTGCAACAACAATTCAGGCTCGAGCATTCTGCCCGGCCCGCTTTCACCGCAGGCCTGGTCCCCCTCGGCCGGCCCCCAACAGACCACCCCTCTGGTACTGAGCTTCTCAAGATTCTCCTGAGTTGCGCCATTTAGCCACATCTGATGATTCATTGCCGGTGCTATGGATATGGGTGCGGTTGTTGCAAGACAGAGAGTTGTCAGCAGATCGTCGGCCTGCCCTGAGGCCAGTTTTGCCATGAAATTGGCTGTAGCGGGAGCTACCAGAACCAGCTCCGCCCAACGGGCCAGACTGATATGGTCCATGGCCGACTCCTGTTCTGGATCAAGTAATTCCGTATGGACCGGATGACCGGACAGGGCTTGAAAGGTCAGTGGTGTAACAAAACTCCGGGCGGCTGCAGTCATCACCACACGCACCTCGGCACCCTCTTTCAGTAAGCCGCGCAACAGTACAGCACTTTTATAGGCTGCAATGCCTCCGGTTACCCCAAGGAGGATTTTTTTATTCTTCAGACAACTCATCCCAACAAGGGTACCCCATGCACCTGAAAATGTTAATAAATCCGTGTTATATAAGAAAATAATGATGCACCTGACCGACAAAACCGGCTATTATTCGCAACTCAGCTTCAACACTCAGACACGGAGGTCTGGATGCCAATCACCGACTGGCCCTGTGACGAACGCCCGCGAGAAAAACTGCTCAGCAGGGGTGCCGCTAGCCTGTCCGACGCAGAACTGCTGGCGATATTTCTACGAACAGGCACCAAAGGCTTCACGGCCGTCGATCTCGCCCGCAACCTGCTTCATGAGTTCGGTGGACTTGGTGCACTGCTGCGGGCTGAGCAAAGCCGTTTCTGCCAGGCCAAAGGACTGGGGCTGGCCAAATTTGCCCAACTTCAGGCTTCCCTTGAGATCTCGAGGCGCTATCTCCATGAGCAACTGAAGCAAAATGACAGTCTGAACAGCCCTCAACAGACCCGCCACTACCTCCACAGCAAACTTCGCCACTATACTTATGAGGTCTTCGCCTGCCTGTTTCTGGATAACCGTCACCGGGTTATCTGCTACGAAGAGCTGTTTCGCGGTACCATCGATGGTGCCAGTGTACATCCGCGCGAGGTGGTGAAACGGGCGCTGCAGCACAATGCGGCCGCATTGATTTTTGCCCACAACCACCCATCCGGCATCGTCGAACCCAGTCGGGCCGACAGAGCCATCACCGATCAACTGAAGAGTGCCCTGGCACTGGTGGATATCAGGGTGTTGGATCACTTCATTATCGGCGAAGGCGTGCCCACCTCCCTGGCTGAAAGAGGAATGATCTAGGGCCTGTCAACACTAATCCAATAGCCCCAAGCCCAGCGCAGAGGCATCTGGAGAAGTACAACCCAGAACCGACAATTCATGGAATTCCCTTGCTTCAGGGCCGGCACTCTGATATAAATACGCGCCTTTCGCCCCCAGGGATAACCAATTTTGAGGTTTTGACGATGTCAAAAGTCTGCCAAGTTACCGGTAAGCGCCCGGTTACGGGAAACAACGTTTCCCACGCGCACAACAAAACCAAGCGCCGTTTTCTCCCCAACCTGCATACACACCGGTTCTGGGTCGAGAGTGAAAACCGCTGGGTTCGCCTGCGTCTCTCTTCCAAGGGTATGCGCATCATCGATAAAAAGGGCATCGACACGGTTCTCTCCGAGATGCGTGCCCGTGGCGAAAAGATCTGATCTGAGGAGCAATGAGTCATGCGTGATAAAATCAAACTTGTCTCGAGCGCCGGGACCGGACATTTCTACACCACAACCAAGAACAAGCGTAACCAGCCTGGCAAGATGGAGATCAAGAAATTCGATCCCAAGGTACGCAAGCACGTGATGTACAAGGAAGCCAAGATCAAATAGATCTTGAGCAATCCCTGGAAAGAACCCGCCCTACCGGCGGGTTTTTTTATGCCTCGCTCTACTGCCGCTCCAGGATCAGGTTTCCAGCCGCGTCCACCTCACAGCGCCAGCCCCGCGCCAACCAAGTGGTAGAGGCCATCTCATTGATCAATGCAGGCCCTTCAATCGACTGCCCGAGTGCCAACTCAGAACGCTCGTAGCGGGCCACTGGGGCACCTTCTCCAGGCAGCTCCAACCACTCCCGCACCTCACCCATGGCAGTAGCTTCAACCCGGGGCAGTGCCATATCGGCCTGGGCACCGTGCAGTGCCACTCTCAGGTTGACCAGCTCCACATCCCCGCTCATGCGGTGGCCATATCGGGACTCATGCAGGCGATGAAAGTCCCGCTCCACCTGGGAGAGGCTCTGCCAGGCAACATTCAGGGTATAGGATTGACCCAGATAGCGCAGGTCCAGGGAGTAGTGCACCTCGATATCATCCTCCCTGACCCCCTCTCTGAGCAGATCATCAGCGGCCTCGGCCGCCAGCTGCTTGAGCGCCTGATTGATTGTGGCATCGTCCAGCATCTGCAGTACCCCGAGTTTCGTGCGGATCTTCTGCCGACCGGGTCGGGTGGCCAACATGCCCAGGGCAGAAAGCACCCCTGCATTGACAGGTACCAGTGCTGAAGTCATCCCCAGGGCATCGGCCAATGCACAGACATGAAGCCCCCCCGCACCACCAAATGAGACCAACGTGTAGTGTCTCGGGTCGACACCCCGTTGCACCGAGGTGACGCGCAAAGCATGGGCCATATGCTCATTGGCCACCCGCACAATCCCCTCGGCCGCGGCGGTCAATGGCAGGGACATCCGCCTGGCCAGGCGACCGACAGCCGCCTCTGCGGCCGGCCTTTGCAGCTTCATCCGCCCCCCCAGAAAGGCATCCTCCCTCAGCCGTCCAAGCAGCAGGTTGGCATCGGTCACGGTCGCCTCGACACCCCCCCTGCCATAACAGGCTGGTCCCGGGTCGGCTCCGGCTGACTCCGGCCCCACCAATAACATGCCACCGGCATCCAATCGGGCAATCGAGCCACCACCGGCACCGATGGTATGCATATCAACCATCGGAACCGCCACCGGCCAGGGCCCGATCCTTCCCTCCCGGGTCAATCGCGGCTGACCATCGATCAGCGCCACATCGGTGGAGGTGCCACCCATATCCAGGGTCAACAACTGGGTTCGAGCCGATTCCGCCGCAACGAAACCGGCCCCAACCAACCCACCGGCCGGCCCTGACAACAACATCCGTACAGCCTGTCGTGCCGCCTGATCTGCCGCAATCGCCTCTCCGGAACTCTGCATCACCGACAGGCGCACCCCGGGCAAACCCTCATTGAGTCGCTTCAGATAACCTGCCACCAAGGGCCCAACCCAACTATTCAGCCAGGTGGCGATACCACGCTCATACTCACCACTGGCAGGCAGCACCTCTGATGAGCGAGAGCAGAAGAGTTCCTTCGGTACCAGTTGTTCAATCATTCGCTCAAATCGATCATCCAGAAAACTGAACAACAGATTGATTGCCACAGCTTGGGGATCCAGCCGCTGGATTGCCGCTTTCAGTTGAGCCAGATCCTGCTCGGTCAGGGGTTCGACAACTTCGCCATCCGCCGCCAGGCGCCCGCCAGTTTCGATACAGAGCGATGGTGGCACCGGAGGATCCTTGGCGTCCGGTTGCAGATTATAGAGCTCTGCTCGGGCCTGGCGCCCGATGGTCAGAAGATCGGCCAAGCCCCGATTGCCAATATAGAGGGTGCGCACCCCTTTACCTTCCAAGGCCGCATTGGTGGCGACGGTGGAGCCGTGAATCAGGACCAGATTCTGCGGCTCCAGATTCAGTTCATGGATACCCTGAAGGATCGCACGCTCAGGGGCCTGCGGGGTGGAGAGCACCTTGTGCGTCTCGACCCGAGCCTCTCTGAGCAATACAAAATCGGTAAAGGTGCCGCCGGTATCGACCCCCAGCATGAGGGGCGCAGCCCTGTTCAAATCCTCACTTGCCATCAACTAACCTGAATCGCGAAATAATCCTGAGTGGCGAAGTGTACCCGCCGGATGCGACTCATTGAACCACCAGGGTGAAAAACCACCAGCCGCCAGCAACCCCTTGCAACTGAATCTGAACATCGCGCCCTAGCTTACCCAGGCGACCTTTCACATGGGAATTGCCTCTGAGCTGACGGGAAATGCGCAGTGGTTCTTGTCTCGCCCCTTGCATAGTGGCCCAAGAGTGTTATGTTTGGCCGGAGTCCAACCACGACTGGCGCGAATAATCTCTCTTTAATCAATCGAATATGCTGAACCTGCTGACAACCAACCAGTTATCCAGAAGCTTTCATCAACATCAGATTGTGCAACCCCTGGACCTTCAGCTCAGCCGGGGCGACATTCTGGGTCTGCTGGGTCCAAACGGTGCGGGTAAATCGACCATCATGCGCATGATTTGCGGTGATCTTGCACCCAGCAGCGGCCGGGTGGAGATCTGCGGCTTCGATCTGCTGGAGCAACCCCAACAGGCCAAGCGCCACATCGGGTATCTGCCGGAGCGCCCTCCATTACACCCGGACCAGACGGTGGATGAGTTTCTGGCAGACTGCGCCCACCTGCACGGACTGAAAAGAGCCCGGATCGGCGAGGCCAGATCGGCCGCAAAACGACATTGCGGCCTGCAGCAGAGTGGCAGACGTCTGATTCGCAAGCTATCGAAAGGTTACCAGCAGCGGGTTGGCCTGGCCCAGGCGATCATTCATGAGCCACAGCTGCTGATTCTCGATGAGCCCACCGATGGATTGGATCCGGGTCAGATACATCAACTGAGGGGGCTGATCAAAGAGCTGGCAACGGACAAAGCCGTAATACTCTCCAGCCATATTCTGTCAGAGATCCAGGCCACCTGTAACCGGGTCGTTATCCTGCAGCAGGGCAAGACCGTCTATAACGGGGATATCACCCCGGCCGAACAGGCCGGCTACCGCCTGGGTCTGGAGCAGAATCCACTGGAGTCGGAAATCGCTGCGTTGCCGGCCATCGCCACAGCGGAACAACTGCACACGGACTATTTTATGATCACCCTCGAACAGGGCTACCGAGCCAGTGAGTGCCTTGAGCAACTGCTTGGTCGTGGCTGGCAGGTGTGCGAGTTATCGCCTGCTTCCAGAAGCCTGGAGCAGCTGTTTCTACAAGCCACCAGCGGAGGCCTGCAATGAGCTTATCCCTGACCTGGATAGAGTGGCGGCGACTGATGCGAACCCCCCTCGCCTGGGGAACATTGGCACTCTGTCTCTGCCTGCTGAGCTGGCAGTTTCTCGGCACCCTTGAGTCATTCAGCGGCATGCAGACATCTCACCGGGAACTGGGTCTCAGCCACCATTTGAGTCTGCAGCTCTACGGTCTAGCTGCTGTATTGATCCTGTTGATCACCCCGATTCTAACCGCCCGCTCCTTCAGTGAGACCTTTCGCAACGGCAGTTTTGCCCTACTGAGCAGTGCACCGCTCTCCAACCTGACCATCCTGACCGGTAAATTTTTTGCCGTGGTCGGATTTCTCACCATGATTGTATTGATTCCCCTGCTGCTCTGCCTGATGCTCTTTGCAGGAACTCAACTCGATCTGGGACTGCTGCTGGCGGCCACCCTGGGACTGCTGTTACTCTGCGGCAGTTTTACCGCGATCGGCCTCTACTTCTCCGCCCTGAGTGAAAATCCGGGTATTGCCGCGGCTGCCAGCTACGGCATGCTGATGCTGATTTCCATGCTCGATCAGCATACTCAAGCCAGCAGTTTCATCCACTGGCTGGCCTGGCCCTCCCACTATCTGGATCTTCAGCTGGGGCTGGTGCGTCTCAGCGATATCGCCTATTTCCTACTGCTCGCCCTGTTCTTTCTCGGACTGGCCCTGCACCGACTCGACAGAAGACGGAGGGGATAATGGGCTGGATCAGAATCGGACTCAATGATCTGCTGTTTTACCTGCTGATGTTGGTGATTCTGGTTTCGCTCGCCTGGTTGAGCGGCCGTTACGACAACCAGTGGGACTGGACACGCCAGGGGAGCAACAGTCTCAGCCCGGTCAGCATCGATATCGTGCAGCGCATCCCCGGTCCACTGAGCGTCACCGCCTACGTCGCAGAAACATCCAAGATCCGTGAACAGCTGACTCGTTTCATCGCCCGCTATCAACATCTGAAACCCGACATCGAACTGACCTTTATTGATCCCTTGCGCCATCCGGATCAGACCCGCCGACAGGGCATCAGTCTCTCCGGCGAGGTGGTTCTCAACTACAACAACCGGGAGGAACGGATCCAGCGACTCGATGAGGAGCAGTTCACCAATGCCCTGCTGCGACTCTCCCAAACCCATACCCGCTGGATCGCCGGACTCACCGGTCATGGTGAACGGGATCTGCTGGGACGAGCCAATCACGATCTCGGGGAGTTCGGCAGTGCCCTCAAGCAGCAGGGTTATCAGGTCATCAGCATCGATCTGGCGACTACCCCCACGCCACCGGACAACACTGCCCTACTGATCATCCCATCACCCCAGAGACCCCTGCTGGAGGTGGAAATCGCCCGCTTGAGAACCTATGCGGCCAATGGGGGCAATCTGCTGCTGCTGAGCGAACCGGAGAGCCGGATCGGTGATTCACTGATGCGACAACTGACCGGTATCAAACAGCTGCCGGGAACCATTGTCGACGCCAACGTCAAAGAGCTGGGGATCGACAACCCGGCCATAGCGCTGGTTCCCAGATACCCGGATCATAAGGCCACCCGAGCATTCAACCTGCTGACCCTGTTTCCCCAGGCGGCGGCCCTGGCAATACCGGAGCAGAGTATGTGGTCGGTTGTACCGCTGCTGAAGACCCTGGATAAGAGCTGGAACGAAACCGGCACTCTGCAGGGTGAGATCGAGCGAAACCCTCTGGCCGGCGAAGAGGCAGGGCCGTTAACCCTGGGTGTAGCGCTGACCCGGCAGGTGAACGACCGGCAGCAACGCATCATGGTGATTGGTGACGGTGACTTCCTCTCCAACAGTTTTCTCAGCAATGCGGGCAACCAAGACCTGGGATTGACCCTCAGCCGCTGGCTGGTGGGTGATGACGAGCTGGTCGGTATCCCGGTCAAGCAGGCCAGCGACCGGGAATTACATCTGTCGAATCTGGTGATTGGGGTGATCGGCATTGGCTCATTGATTGTCGGCCCCCTGATGCTGCTGCTGTTCGGCAGCATGATGATGTGGCGCCGCAACAGAGCCTGAAACAAGGCAGCCATATATGACCCATAAGCTGCGTATCAATCTGATCCTGGTAGTGATTGTCGCCTTGTTGGCACTCCTGGTATGGCAGTCCCAGCCTCAACCCATGGCACTGCTCAGTAAACTGGTTGCAGCAGAGATCAGCCACGTAACCATCAGCCACGGCAGAGACAACCTCAGCATGAGGCTTGAGCAGGGCCAATGGCTGATTGACGGCCAACCGGGGCTTACCTCACGCATTGAGCAACTGCTGACAATCAGTCAGACCCCCAGTCTCAACCGGTTCCCAGCCCCTTCAGACCTCAGCCCCTTCGGCCTGAAGAATCCCGCTGTAGTGCTCCAGCTCAACCAGGAGCGGTTTTCCTTCGGCGATATCGACCCGCTCAATGGCTGGCGCTATGTGCTCTACAACGGGATGATCCATCTGATCGGCAACGGCTACCACCACCATCTGACCGCCCCGCTCGACGCCTGGCTGGAGCATCCCGATGCCTGAACTGCCTGAGGTCGAGACCACCTGCCAGGGTATCGCCCCGCACATCACCGGCAAACGGGTAAAACAGGTGGTGATTCGCCAGCCCCGTCTGCGCTGGCCGATACCCGCAGATCTACCCCGGCAACTAACTGGCCGAAAATTGCTCAAGGTCTCCCGGCGGGGTAAATATCTGCTGCTGGCATTCCACCATGGCACCCTGATCATCCATTTGGGCATGTCCGGCAGCCTGAGGATTCTCAACCCCGACAGTAACGTTCAAAAACACGACCATTTCGACCTCCAGGTAAGCGGCGGCAAACTGCTCAGGCTGAGAGACCCAAGACGCTTCGGAGCGGTACTGTGGACCGATCAACCCCCATCCCAACACCCCCTGATCGCTCACCTGGGGCCTGAGCCATTGGAGGAGAGATTCAACACGGCCTATCTGCACGAGCAGGGAGAGCGGCGGCGGGTGGCCATCAAACAGTTGATCATGGACAGTAAGATTGTGGTCGGCGTGGGGAATATCTATGCCAGTGAATCCTTGTTCAAATCGGCCATACACCCAACCAGACCAAGCAACAGAATCTCCAAATCCCGCTATGGAGAACTGGTCGAGGCGATCAAACAGACCCTCACAGCGGCGATCGCCCAAGGCGGCACCACCCTGCGGGATTTCCAGCGGGAGGATGGCAATCCGGGTTACTTTGCTCAGCAACTCCAGGTCTACGGCAAGACCGATGAAGCCTGCCCCAGCTGCGGCTCACCAATCCGGCAGAAAACCATCGCCCAGCGTTCCACATTCTATTGCCCGAGGTGCCAGCGTTGAGCGCCCCCATTGATTTATCCTGACCACTCATCTAGCATGCGCTGGTTTGTTTCAACCGACACCAGCAATGGATATTAAAGCTCTACGCCAACTCATCGCCGACGACATGGATGCTGTAGACAAGCTGATCATTCAACAGCTGAAGTCCGATGTGGTGCTGATCAATCAGATTGGTGCCTATATCGTCCACAGCGGTGGCAAGCGCCTGCGCCCGATGATCGTGCTGCTGGCAGCACGGGCCTGTGGCTACGATGGTGCCAAGCATATCAACCTGGCCGCCATCATCGAATTCATCCATACCGCAACCCTGCTGCACGATGATGTGGTGGACGGCTCCGACCTGCGTCGCAACCGGGAGACAGCCAACGCAGTGTGGGGCAATGAGGCAAGTGTGCTGGTGGGGGATTTTCTCTACTCCCGCTCCTTTGAAATGATGGTGGAAGTCGGTCAAATGCCGGTGATGGATATCCTCTCGCACGCCACCAACCGAATCGCCGAAGGTGAAGTGCTGCAGTTGCTGAATGTACACAACCCGGAGACCAGCGAAGCTGAGTACATGGAAGTGATCAAACGCAAAACAGCCACCCTGTTCGAGGCCGGCTCCCGTCTGGGTGGTGTGGTCGCTGAAACCACTGAACAACAGCAGCAGGCCCTGGCCGACTACGGCCTGCACCTGGGGATCGCCTTTCAGCTGGTGGATGACGCCCTGGACTATCACTCGAGCAACGAAGAGATCGGCAAAAATATCGGTGATGATCTGGCAGAGGGCAAGCCCACCCTACCCCTGATCCAGGCCATGAAAAAGTCGGATCCGCAGCAGCGCCAGCGTCTGGCCACGATCATCGAAAATGGCGGTCTGGATGAGATTGAGTTTGTTCTGCAGGCGATACAGAACAGTGATGCGATCAGCTACACCCAGCAGCTAGCCCAACACCATGCCGAGCTGGCCAAACAGGCCTTGAAGCTTTTACCGGATAGCGACTACTGTCAGGCACTGGCAGAGCTTGCCGATTACTCTGTCGCCAGAACCCATTGAACCGGCCTATCGATTCCGCTAACATCAGCTGCTCGCTGTATCGGTTTCACAACTGATCGGATCCAACATCGGGGTGTAGCTCAGCCTGGTAGAGCACTGTCTTCGGGAGGCAGGGGCCGGAGGTTCGAATCCTCTCACCCCGACCAGTCATACAACCACAATCCTGTGGCCACTCTAAAATACTGTAAGTCATTTCACCTCGACAGTCGGTTTTCAGACTCGCCAACCGGTGTCGACAGGCTGATGAAAGTGTCAGGGTGGAGAAGACTCCACCCTGGATATCATTTACCAATAAAGCGGTACACCAACATCGATCAGAATGCTGCCGTAACCTTCATCCAGCCCGCCCTGGGGCTTGGCTACGGTTTTCGCATAACCCTTTCCCGAATGGAGTATTGAGCTGCCATAGTTATCACCGATTCCGGGTTGAATGGCGGTCGGCAGTTTTGTCGATTCAGGTATACCATCATAAAGGTCGTGATTCTCACCGGTTACATCAAAAGCACCGGCATAAAGGTTGGTCGATAAAATCATTGCTGCAGTGATTGCCAAGGTTTTCATGTTTCTCTCCTCACAAGTTTTAAACTGATAACATTTCACTCTGTGTTCAGGTTTATTTACGGACAGTTGAGGAGAGCGGATTCAACTAAGATGAACTTTTTATTAACGACAGAGACAATTCGCTCGCTACGTAAGCGTGGCGTGGTATGGGAAATCGATCCTGTCGGACGATCTGTTATTAACCCGACATCTTCAGAAGTTTTCAGGAGAACCAATCATTGATCAGCTTGGCCACTGCCTATGCATTTATTCCGGTTTCCCTGGTGCTCTGCCTGGCACCGGGCCCCGACAATATCTTTGTCCTGACACAGTCAGCACT
>JAKSBX010000230.1 GCA_022360905.1 Chromatiales bacterium | reverse complement strand
TGCTCAAGCTCAGGGGCGCGCTCAGGCCGCTGGGCAAGACGTTGCGATCGCAGTTGCTATCGAACGTTTCACCAACGCTCAGTGATGAGATCGCCAGGGATGACACCACGCAGCTCGAAATAGACCCGATCGTAGCGGCAATTCGCGAAACATTGCCACGTGCCGATGCTGATGAGCTACTGGAGTCTTTGGGATTCACAGACACAGTTGGCGAGATCTCGGGACAGGTCACCGCCTTCGAGTTATGGCTTGCGTTCAGGCTCCTGCGCGCGTTCTATCGCGATGAGGTGTTTGACACCAGCCGCGAGCACGGAAAGCCATACCGCGAGGCCGCGGCCGAACTCGTGCGGTCGGGCTTTCGCACCGTGATCTTCGGCCACACGCACCATGCGGTTCGCGAAACCATCGATGTTGGGACTCACCAGGGAATCTACGTCAACACGGGCACATGGGCCGATCTCGTCCGGGTGCCTGAAAGCATCGGGGATGTGTTGCAGGACAATGAGGCGCGCCGTACGGCGCTCGATGACACCCGGAGCGAGCTGGCCATGTTTCTGGCCGCAATGCGCGGCGATGGGCTAGACGAGTATATACTCAGAAAACCGACCTTCGCGCGCATTCAAATCGATCCGTCTGGCCAAACGATCACCGACTTGTGCGAGTTTGTACCAGGGGCCGATCCTGCTTCACGCGAGCCGCTCCATGACTGATTCGGTCGCTCGTGACTTCGGCCGCCTGCACGTGGTCAAGATTACTGGAACACTCCAGGTGAGCGAGGGCCGCTCGAGTTCCAGCACCGGGACGGGGTTCGCGATCAGAAAAGGCGTTGTTGCCACTGCACTGCACGTGGTTGCCGATCGAAGTTGTGACCCGCCAGCGCTCCTTCACGGCTTGACGCTGTCATTCGCTGAGTGCGGCTCGGGCAACAGCATCAACACATTCGATGTGGACTCGAATATCAGCCTCTTGGCCTACAACGTGGAAGAGGACTGGGCGCTGCTGTCTTTTGACAGCGATCGCGACTATCCACTGCTCGTACCGTGTTCGCGGACATCTGTGGGTGACGAGTTTTTCAGCCATGGCTTTGCTCACCCCGATGGCCAGGCCATGAGCGGCAAGTTCGTCGGCAGCGCTGCGCGCAAACAACGGCTGCTCATGCAGCTGCGAGTGGACGAGTTGACTGCAGCGACCCCCGGCCCCGTGCGAGGCTACTCGGGAGCTCCAGTCATGGTCGCCCAGCACGTGGTCGGAATCATCACGCTGCGAAACCCGGACCGCCACGGCGAGGACCATCGCGACCTAACTGTCGGAGCTACCTTGTTTGCAACGCCCATTGCTTGG
>JAKSBX010000169.1 GCA_022360905.1 Chromatiales bacterium | reverse complement strand
GGCTTCTCCTTCTGCACCCCGGAGTAGCGACGCAGGTCGAGTACGATATTACTGATTCTTTCAGCCCCTTCCATGGTGCCATCGATCAACGGCCCCATGTCCGACTCGATGCGATCGATGCGAAAATCCTCCCGCAACTTTTGATTCAGCTCGGCAGGCAGTTGATCACCCACCGCCGACAGGTAGCCATTGATCCGTTCGCCATAACGTTTCAGCGCGTGCATGTTGCCGAACACCACACTGATCGGATTATTCAACTCATGGGCCACCCCGGCCACCAAGCGCCCCAGAGAGGCCATCTTTTCCGAGTGGACCAGCTGTTCCTGGGTCTGTTTCAGATCCCCATGGGCCTTATTGAGCTTCTCATAGGCGCGGCGCAACTCACCTACCGGCCTGCCGATCAACACCATACCCATCAGACGCCCTTTTACGTCATAACGGGATGAACAGTTCATCGCCAGAGGCATCGAGCCACCCTCGAGGGTCTGCAGATTGACTTCACAATCCATAATCGCATCACTGCCCAGCTTCTCGGCAAACTCCCCTGCCAGGGGTTGCGACTCTTCACCAAACAGCTCGACAAAAGATCGATGCAGCCATTCCGCTTCAGGCTTGCCGGTCAGATCCTCCAACGCCTGGTTGACCTGCAGAATACGACCCTGCACATCACACACAACCAGTACCTCGGTCATCGACTCGAGTACACTGCGGATAAACTGCTGGGCCTCTTCCAATTCTGCGTTCTTCTGCTCCAGCTCCACCTGGTAGTGGACCAGGTCCGCATAGACCTTATCCATTTTCTGGATCACATCGATCCAGGCATTCTCCGTGGACTCGGAGAACTCGATCGGGGTCTCCATACCGACCTTGTCGATCAGGCTGGGACTTGGGGATTCCTTGGTCTCTGTCATAACGGCTCCGTGTTAACCGGTCACATCAGTCAGGTCATTGAATAGTGTGGTATGGATCTGCATCTCGATCGTTTATGTCTCGGGTTACTCTATTTGTCGGTTTTCGTGCGGCAGGGTCATCACTACCCCACCATATCCTCATCATCACGCAGCTGTTCAATCTTCTCCAGCCCGTAACGTTCCAGTTTACTGCGCAAGCCGACTCTGGAGAGTCCCAGCTCTTTAGCCGCCTGGCTTTTGTTCCAACGGTTGCGGATCAGGCACTCCTTAAGGATCCGCGCCTCCAGGGATTCGACCCGCTCCTTGAGCGTGCCATTCAGGCCATCCACCAGTTCAACATCACCTTCATCCGCTTCCGGGGTTGCTCTCAACACCCTGGGTGAGAGTAGGTCGGCACCCAGTAACTCACCCTCCCCCATGACCAGCATATGCCGGATCTCATTCTGCAGCTCCCGGACATTTCCGGGCCAGTGGTAGGCCTGCATACAGGCCAGGGTCTCGTTGGTAAAACCTTCGACCCGCTTGTCCAGCTGTTTCATGGAGGATTCCAGAATACTGTTGGCGATCAGCGGAATATCCATCTTACGCTCACGCAAGGCGGGCAGTTGAATGGTCACAGTCGCCAAACGATAGTATAGATCTTCACGGAAACGTCCTTCCCGGACCTCCTTCTCCAGATCCCGGTTGGTGGCCGCAATGATGCGTACATCGACCTGCCGGGTCTGACTGCTGCCCAGGGGACGGATCTCTCCCTCCTGAAGTACCCGCAACAGTTTTACCTGAAATGCGGCGGAGACCTCACCCACTTCATCGAGAAACACCGTGCCTCCATTAGCCCTTTCGAACAACCCGGCTCGATCCTCGACGGCACCGGTAAAGGCACCGCGCTTGTAACCGAACAGTTCACTCTCCAGTAGTTCATCGGGGAGCGCACCACAGTTCTCCACCACGAAGGGTTGCTGCCAGCGGTTGCTGTTGTAGTGCAGTGCCCTGGCCGCCAGCTCCTTGCCGGTACCCGACTCACCGGTCAGCAGTACCGAGATATCGTAGGGGGATACCCGGCGGATCTTCTCGCACACCTGATTCATGCAACTCTGCGGGCTGCGCACGATCTGATCGTCACAACTGTAGTCGTCCCGCAGTCGCTGACTCTTGTCATCCGCCATGGTCTGCAACCGACTGGGAGACATCTTCAATTCAATGCTGAGGATCTCGTTTTTGCGCTGTAGTTCAAACAGCTCGGCGGCGTTTTTCAGCAGCAGGATCAGACTGTCCGGATGCCAGGGCTTGGTGACAAACTGATAGATTCCCGCCTCGTTCACCGCGCTGATGATATCCTCGGAATCGGTATAGCCGGAGATGATCATGCGGATCACTTCGGGCCACTGTTCACGAACCTGTTTGAGAAACTCCACCCCGGTGATATCCGGCATGCGTTGATCACAAAGGATGATCTGTACCCATTGGTTTTGCAGAACAGCCCTTGCCTGATCCACATTCTCTGCGGTCTGAATATCGAATTCATCCTCCAGAATCCGCTCCAGGGTCTCTAGACTGCGCACCTCATCATCCACAATCAGGACGGTTGGTCGACTGCTCATGAGGCACACTTCCATTGGTTGTCGGTACGGCGATGACGGGCAATCGTCAACGGGGTACGGGATTTGGCGATCTTGTGTACAAAGTTGTAACGGGCGATATGGTAGCTTGGATCAAAGCCGTAGAAGTTGCGTTTCATCTGCTCCAGTTCCTCCTCCCTGTATTGTGACAGGGGTTTTTGCAGCTCGTCCGCCGTGCGGCGAGCACGCTTATAATGTAGACGTTTGGCAAACGCCGGGGCGGCGATCATCGCCTCGGTCAGCTTTCTGACCTGTACCAAAAATGAGCTGCCACGCTCATCAATCACCCGATCCACTAACTGTAGCGCAGCGGCTTGGGGTGCGCCCATGGGAAGCCGGTTTTGGATAATGATTTGGGCATGTTCCTCCCCCACATAGCGAGGTAACAGATAGCTCCAGTACTCCGAACCATAGAGATTGCCCATATCTTTGTAGTGGGGATTGAGGATCACCCCGTTACGGGCCCAGACCTCATCCGCAGCACGGGCGAGGAAAACCCCTCCGGCGCCCGCATTGCCTTGAAGTGCGGCTATGGTCAGATGGGATTCTGTGGTGATGATCTCCAGGGCCAGATCATCGATGGCGTTGATATTCTCCCAGGAGGCATCCGCCGCACTCCCGGCGGCCTCGATCATATTGAGATGCATACCGTTCGACCAGTAGTCCGGGCCACCCAGTAACACGATCGCCTGGGTGTCACACTGTTTCGCCGCCCGATAGGCTTCAAGCAGGGCATGGCACTGTCTGCTGCTCATGGCGCCGTTGTAAAAAGGAAAATGGAGATAACCCACCCCATCGGCCTGCTCATACCAGATTTCCCGATAGCCGCTGTCAGCCGTTGGTTCGATCTCTTCCAGTTCCGACAGCCGATCCGCCAACAGCCAGGTAGCCGGAAGTTTGAATGGGGTGTTGGCTTCGCTGAGTTTAAGATGTCCGACCCAGACGGCCCCATCAACGGTGGCGATGCAAATTGCAGGTCCGGACCTGGCAATCACCTCACCGGGCTTACCCCTCAACACTTTCTCAACTCTGGCATCGTAGAGATGGCACGGTTGGCCAAACAGACAATCTTTAACCCCGGGCATGCCGTCGCTGCTCTGCAGTTTGCGCATCACCAACTCAGTAGTGTCCTGCTGCCAGTCGATCTGGCGTTGCTGTTGCTTCATCAGCGGTTGCCACTGGCCTGGTTCCGATGTTTTTAGCTGATCCTGGGGCAAGGGCTGATAGTCCCCCGCTTGAAACCGCTCAACAGCAAGCCGCACCGCTTTGACTGCTGCCTCGGTGACTTCATTGCGATAGAGGCTGCCCTTACTGGTCTGGCGCATGGCAAATTCACAACTGGCCCAGATATCGCCCCCATCCATCTCACCATTGGCCTGCAGTACGGTGACACCCCAACGGGACTTTCCCTGCAGAATGGCCCAATCCAGCGAAGACGGTCCCCGGTCACCGGGAATACCGGGATGAACCACCAGACAGACATGCCGCTGCCAGATCGATTCCGGGATCGCCCGCTTGAGAAACGGGGCGATGATCAGGTCGGGACTGGCCAGTGCCACCGCTTCCATGGCCACACTGTCATTGATATCGAACTCTACCGAGACCTGGTGACCCAGCGCTTCCAGTTCGACAAACAGTCGCTGGGTAAGACTGTTGAAAGCATGAGTTAAAAACAGGATACGCATCTTAGGGTCCGTTAACAGATTCTGGGGAGCTGCTCCCCGCTGAGCCAATCGACCACACGGCTGCCGCCAAACAGTGTCTCCATCTGCACGAAGTGATGGGGATCTTCAATCACCCGGCCAATGATGGCACTCTCCCCTCCCAATGGATGCGCACGCATCAGCGGCAGCAGCCGTTGGGCATCCGCCTCGGAACAGATACAGATCAGTTTGCCCTCATTAGCCACATAGAGTGGATCCAGACCCAACAACTCACAGGCCGAGGCCACCGCGGGCTTGACCGGTATTTCGGCCTCGGTCAACTGCATGCCCACTTGGGACTGCTGGGCCAGTTCGTTCAGGGTGGTGGCCAGACCCCCTCGGGTAGGATCCCGCAGACAGTGGATATCCGGCGCCACCGCCACCATCTCTTCAACCAGGCCATGAAGTGCGGCCGAGTCAGATGTAATGGATGTCTCGAACTCAAGGTTTTCCCGGCTCGACATGATGGTGACCCCATGATCCCCCATACTGCCACTAACCAGAATCAGATCCCCCGGCTCAGCCCGGTCACCGGAGATGCCGATCCCCTCGGGCACCACCCCGATACCGGTGGTGGTGATGAATACACCGTCACCCTTACCCTTCTCCACCACCTTGGTATCGCCGGTCACAATGGGTACTCCCGCTTCGCTGGCGGCACGACTCATGCTGATCACGATTCGTTCCAGGTCGGCCAGGGGGAAGCCCTCTTCAAGAATGAAACCGGCAGAGAGATAAGTGGGACGAGCTCCGGACATGGCCACATCATTGATGGTGCCATGCACAGCAAGTGAGCCGATATCACCACCGGGAAAAAACAGCGGGGAGATCACATGACCATCCACACTCATCACCATGCGACCTGCCTGCACATCGAAGCTGGCCTGATCGTTGGCCTGGCGCAACAACTCATTGTCGAGATGCTTCAGAAACAGCTCCTGAATCAACTGGGCCATCGCCCGACCACCACTGCCATGGGTCATATCCACCTTCCCCTGACGGGTATCGAGACGCAGTGGAAAGGGTTTTACCTGGGCATTCATAACACCACCTCTGTCAAATATCTATTCATGCGCTCTTCGCCTCCGGCTGACGGAATCGGCCATAACTCCAATAGGCGGCACAGGCCCCCTCCGACGAGACCATACAGGAGCCCATCGGATTGTCAGGAGTACAGACCACCCCGAACAGTTTGCAGTCGGTGGGACGTTTCGCTCCCCGCAGGATCGCTGGGCACTCACACCCTTTGACCTCTTTGGCCGGACTGGCCGGGATCTGAAATCGCTGCTCCGCATCGTACTCCTGGTAGTCAGCTTTGATTTTCAGTGCGCTGTAGGGCACCAAGCCCAATCCCCGCCACTCAAAACTGCGTCGTAACTCGAACACATCTGCAACCAGTCGCTGGGCTTTTTGATTTCCTTCACGGGTCACCACCCGGGTATATTCGTTCTCCACCTCATAGCGCCCCTCATTCAATTGACGGATCAGCATCAGCGCGGACTGCATCACGTCCAGAGGCTCAAAGCCGGCAATCACCACCGGCCGTTGAAACTCTTCGGCAAAAAACTCATAGGGGCGACTGCCGATCACCGAACTGACATGGGAGGGACCGAAGAAGCCGTGAATGGCCACCGAACCGATCTCTCGCACTTCAGGGGATTCCAGGATGTTCTGAATCGCAGCCGGAGTCAGCACATGGTTGCAGAACAGACTGAAGTTTTTCAGCCCTTCCCGCCTGGCCTGTTGCAGCGCCACCGCGCTGGGGGGTGTAGTGGTCTCAAAACCGATCGCCAGAAACACCACCTGCCGATCGGGATTCTCTCTGGCGATGTTCAACGCATCCTGGGTGGAGTAGACCATCCTTACATCACCACCGGCCGCCTTCACCTTGATCAGGCTGTTGCGTCCGCTGGCCGGAACCCGCAACAGATCCCCATAGGTACAGAGAATCACATCCTCCGCTTCAACCAGATGGATGGCGTTATCGATGCGCCCAACCGGCAGCACGCACACCGGACAACCCGGGCCGTGAATGAAGCGCACATTGTTTGGCATCAAATCCTGCACGCCATAGCGAAAAATCGCATGGGTGTGGCCGCCGCAGAACTCCATCAGATGGTAGCTCCTGCCCGGATCGACCTCATCCCGAATGGCGGCTGCCAGTTGTTTGGCCAGCTTGTGCTGGCGAAACTCGTCGACATATTTCATGGGGTCACCCCGGCTTGGGCAAACAGTTCAAGGGTTCGCTCGGCCTCCTCCTCACTCACCTTGTTGAGGGCATAACCGACATGAATCAGCACAAAATCACCTAGCATCACATCCTCCACCAGAGCCAGTGAAACCTCTTTCCTGACTTCACCCAGTTCCACGGTGGCGTTATCAGCCTGTTCATCGATGGCGACAACTTTTGCGGGTATGGCCAGACACATATTTATTCACTCCGTCAGTTAATCCGTGCGAACTTGCCGCACCTCCGCTCACGCGGTTTGTTTCGGGTGACCGATCAAAGCGGTCTGCCGGGTGGAGACGATCCATTGATACCAATCCTCCATGCCTTCACCGGTTTTCGCGGACAACTGAAGAACACGAATACGGGGATTGACCTGCTGGGCGTAGGCGATGCACTGTTGCACATCGAAATCCAGATAGGGCAAAAGGTCGATTTTGTTCAACAACATCAGGTCCGCCGCATGAAACATGTCGGGATACTTGATCGGTTTATCCTCACCTTCGGTGACGGACAGAATCGCCACCTTGTGGGCTTCGCCAAGATCAAAAGCGGCAGGACAGACCAGGTTACCCACATTCTCAATGAACAGCAGACTGCCATCCTCCGGTTGCAGACTCTCCACGGCGTGTCCCACCATATGGCCATCCAGATGACAACCTTTACCAGTGTTGATCTGAATCGCCTTGGCGCCGGTACTGCGGATACGCTCCGCATCGTTGGCGGTCTGCTGATCCCCTTCGATCACCGCAACGCTGAATTCAGACTGCATATCTTCGATGGTTCGGGAGAGCAGACTGGTTTTACCGGAACCGGGACTGGAGACCAGATTCAATACATGAATCCCATGCTCGCTGAAAAAGTTTCTGTTGGCTGCCGCATATTGATTGTTCTTGCCCAGAATATCCTGCTCGATCTGTACCATACGCGCCTGACTCATCCCCGGCGCATGGGCATGTGCCGGCCCCTGGCCATAATCATGGGTATGCTCATGATTATGCTCGTGGCTATGATGGTGATGATGCTGATGATCATCGATCGTTGTTTCACCTTCACTGCAACCGCAGACTGTGCACATGGCTCTTATCCTCTAAACATTGACTGCATTCACTGATGTCTGGTGCAACCAAAGCCGCACCCTGCATCGCTTAATTCATAGTGGCAGGTCATTCCACTTCCAACTCTTTGACCCGCATCTCATCGCCCCCGGTAACCTGCAACTGATAACTGCCGCAATCGGGACAGGCATCGAACTTGGCGGCCACCTTCACTGACTTGGCACAGGGCATGCACCAGGCCTCACCGGGCAGATCGATGATCTCCAGCTTCGCCCCATCCGCCAGGGTATCTTTCATCACCACATCGAAGCCGAAGCGCATCGCTTCCTTCTCCACACCGGAGAGTTCACCGATCTCCAGCCAGACTCGCTTCACCTTGCTGAAGCCCTGTCTGACAGAACTCTCTTCGAGTATCTGCAACACCCCTTCACACAGAGACATCTCATGCATCAGACCAGCTCCAGTTGAAAACCGACACAGGGATCGACCGCACTGATCAACAGCTCCGCCTGTTGCATCAACAGCTTTTCATGTTTTGCAGAGAGACTTTTCAGCCCCTGGCAGACCACCCCCCGGGGATGAAAATTCCACTCGGTCGGCGCTACGATCTGATATTGACTGATCTTCCCATGCTGTTGCACAGCCCGATGAAAGAGACGTCCCCTGGCCGCTTCAACTTCACCCAATCCCTGGTTTGGCGAGTCTGTTTCATTGCTGGTTTCAAGTGATCCCGCTGAACCCTTCAGTGTATGCAATTGTTGGGTCAGTTTTGCGGGTAAGGAAGCCAGCTCCAACAACCTGGCGACCAGACGTGGTATCACACCCTGGCCAAAGTTCTGCATCAACTGCTGTATCAAGGGATGGTTCAACTGCCGGGTCAGTGGGCCGGTCTCGTAGATCCGCCCATGCCAATCGGGAGCTGCGATAAAGGTATCCGCATCAGCTTCCGATAAGCGCTGACAAACTTCCTGATGATTTAATTGCGGCAGAGGTTCAACGCCCCAGCTACCCGGATCAGTGTGAGTCTGCTCGCACAAGTCTCTGAGTAACTTCGCGGCCAGGGTATTCGTCTTTTCGAGCCAGCGGTTAAACGCCTGCTGATCCTCAAGCCCATACCACTCTGCCGGTGAGACAGCGAAAATCTTCTCATGACAGAGCTTGTCGATACTTTGAACGATCGACTCGATGGCTGCCGCATCAAAACTGCTATTCGGCTTCAGGGTGAAGCTGTCACCCTTTTGAAAACAGGCCTGTCTCGCATCGCTCATCAGGGTCGCAAGGGTCGCCAGGTGATCCCGACTCAGGGCTGATTCAGAGTGGTTGGACCAGTCAGTCATGATGCGCCACAGATGTTCCCTGGCCGTCTCCACATTCACCAGCATCTGCTCCAGCAACTCAATCTGCCAGTCGGCGGATATCCCGGTAGCCTGACGACAGGCCTTAACCGCTGCGGCCGATTGGGCGGTCGCACAGATACTGTAGAGCATGGGAATCATGGTCAGCAGTTCATCAACCGGTTTGCCATGAAATATTTTGGGTAGATTCAGCGGTCGGGTTGAGTTGATCACAACCTGGCTTACCCGGTCATCCTGACACTCTAGCTCGATCCTGATTTCACCCTCGATACTCACTGCTCGCTGTCCTGAGGAATGGCGCCACGCAGCAGATCACGGCGACTCATTGGCTGCTGCAGACGTTCACTGATGGCGACTGAACTGTCCTGTTGCGAGCTTTCATCGGTTGTCGTGTCATCTTCTTCCGTTTCACCATGCCAACGACGATTGATCTCACTTTCGCAAGTGGATAGTCCATCCTGGTTCGCCTCATCCATGATCGCCAGCATGACCTGTTTGGCTGTGGTCACCGCAGTCTGTTGATCACGGAACTCAAACACAGGGGAAAAGAGCGAGCACATCTGATAGCGACCTATGCCCTCCTCTTCGCCCAGGATGAACTCATAAGGCCCGGAAGGAAACTGATAGGTCTGTTTGTCACCGATCTGCTGATCACACCAGCTATCCCCTTCATGGGGTATCAACATCAGGTTCATGAACCAGGGAGTGATCAATACCCCAAGACAGAGATCCTGCCATTGGCGGAAGCCAACCGCTTCAACCTGCAAGGCAGGATTCAACAACGGCAGACCCTGCATACGCTGCTGCTGAATGTTGCGAAACTGCACTTCCAGACCTTCGATGATGTAGTCGGGGCAGATCATGCATCCTCCTGCAGCACCATGAACTCCTGCTTCTTACCATCGCAATTGGGACAACTCCAGTGATCCGGCAGCTGCGAGAAGGGTGTACCCGGCGGTATCTGCCAGTAGTCATCACCCTCATCGGGATCGTAGACATACCAGCAGATCTTACACTCCAAACGGCTCTCATCCTGCAACTTCTCATTGTCGCCGCCATAGGAGCCCGCAAAGAATTCCGTGTTCACAGATAGGCCTCCAGAATCTCACTCAGCCGCTCTGCGCTGTCCTGTATATCTTCATGGGCAGCCGCGGCCACTGCCGGTATTGCGCCGATTTCGATGGTATTGAGAATATTCTTGTCCTGTGAGTTGAAGTACTGCACCCACCAGACATTCTGCACGCCGGTACTGGTAATCCGGCAGTTGCCGTAACCCCGGGAGAGTATGGTGAGTGGACCTTTGCCCAACACACGGGTCAGGAACTCGATATCCGCTTCGGTTTGCGGTAGCAGGGTCAGGTTGATGATGTGGTTATCATTTCCAGGTCTGAACTCCGCAACCTTGTCATTGATCTCTGCCAACAGGGGTGGTGCATTGATCACCCCATCCGGAATTGAGTCCCGCTGATGCTCCACCCGATGAGCCGCCTGTTTGAACACATGACGCAGACTCAACCTCGGCACATAGGCCACTTCCACGGTATCCGCCGTAACCTCTGCTGCATCATTGTAATAACGCACCCGCCAGAGACCCGCCATAACCGATTCCTGAATCTGTGCCTGGGTATCCGATGAGCGATAGAGCATACTGACTTCACCTTCGCCCAGCACCTGGTCGATCAGCTGTTTGTTCGCCGTATCCAGATGATTGATATCGATGTATTCCGGTGTGACCTGCCTGGCTTTTGCCTGTTGTTTCAAGGTCGCATCGAGCTGTCTCAATACCGCCATGCCATCCTGCAGTTTGCTCACATCTTCCACACTCTGCAGGGAGGGCATCGTGAAGGTGGACATCTCATCTGGCAGCTGCAGGATATCCAGGTCCGCCCCATCCTCTTCCGCAGGTTGTGAGCCGGGACCGCTGACTGTCACTGGTATATTGATTTCGTTCATACTGGCTACCCCGGTTTAGTGGCAGTGGGAATCCGCACTGACCACAGGAATATTGATCGGTTTGACAGTGGCAGGTTGTGCATTGAGAAGCCGTTCTATCTCAGCCAGATAGACATCCCAATCCTGCATCTTCGAAATCGCCCCCACATATTCCCCATCCTTGAGCATGACCAAGGATGGCCAACCATCGAAAGGAAAGCGGGCATGCAGTTGGTGTTCAGCACCGCGATCCACCACGGCGACCTGGAAGCGTTCAGCAAAAGCGTCCATCAACAAAGGTATGACCACCGCCACATCATTGCTTTCCGGGAACTGTTGCGGGTTTTCAGTAAAAAACAGCAGAGTGTGGCTCTGTCTGCGGACAAAGCTTTCGAGGGAGTGCTCATCGACCAGGGAGATATTCCGCTGCTCCATGAGTGCATTGATCAAAGCTGAAGACATCACCATCTCCTGTAAAAGTTATCTACTGTTTCTGCCTGAGGTGTTCAGGCAGTTGGGGGGTTCTGTCGACCAGATCGGCAAACAGATGATCCAGATCCGATTCACCGGTCAGTGCCAGGTCGAGTGCCTGCAGAGCCTGTCTGATCTGCTCGGCACGTTGCTCGCTCAGCACCTCTCTGGCACTGTTGAGAAACACCAGCAGCCAACTGCCTACCGGTGGATCCCCCACCAGCAGGGTATCCACCCGGCGACTTTCACCCATCCCCTGACAGAGCGCCGTGGTACCTTCCGTTGAGACCACTTGCATTGGAATCCCGATACACACTAGTCCGTCTCCGCCTGGCGGTATTTATCGAGATGGGCATCCACGTCGACACTGACTGCGCTGCCCGACAAATCAACCGGACGATAGGCCAATTTAAAGGCATCGGATTTCAGCACCCTGGCGTCTCCCGCCCTGCAGGCGGACTCATTGGAAGGACGCTCGGCCTCGTAGGCGTGCATATCGGATATGGCGCCCTGTACCAGAGTGTCGGGTGTCAGCGGCCGATCACGACGCTCAGCCTCTATACCGAAATCCGCAAGGTAGTTGAGAACCAACTCGATGGCCGGTTCGATCTGTTGCCGAACTTCGCAACGCAGGCTGCCACCGAAATCTTCCAACTCGACAGGTTGAACACCGACCAGCAGCAGATGCTCCGGGTAGTCACCCAGCATCTCCGCCATCGCCAGCACCTCCTGAAAACCGGTCTGGTGCAGACTGACCTTCTTCGCTCCGAGGAACTTGGGAACCTGATCCCCTTCCACCCGCTTCAAACTGCCACCGGGCAGACCGTAATCCACTGCATCGAATACCACCAGCACGTCCGCTTCCCGGATATGCTGCACCAGGTAGATACCCTGGGTACCTCCATCCATCAGTCGCACGTTACTTGGAAATCGGTAGTTTCGCTGCAGAGTCTCCAGGGCGCGCACACCGAAGCCCTCATCGGCCCAAAGCAGATTGCCGATACCGAGAATCAAGACAGAAGGCGTATCGCTCATTTGCAGACCCTGTGTGACAAATCCAATTGCCTTCAGAAGTTTGCAAACCATGCGCCAACCACGCCGAACTACCTTTAGTTTTTGTTTTTAAATGGTTTTTTCATCAAAAACCCGATGCCGGCCTAAATTAAGCGGTAAGTTGCATACCACTTTGATCACATTTCGGACAGTTGCTTACCAAAATTGGCACAGACATCCCTATTCAATTCGGCAGAAAAGCCGGCATGACTGACCAGGGTGGTAATTAAATAATCACCCTAAACTTCGAATGGTTTCTGAATCACCGAAGCTATAAATCCACAGCAGACCTGAAAAGAACTCCCTCACGCCGAATGGCACTTATTTAAGAGAATAAACCGCCAATGACGCCAATCACCGCAAAATGTCGCGAAAAACTCTCACATAGCGAACTCTATTAGCGAAGATTCGCGGTGATTGGCGTTCATTGGCGGTTAATCTCTTAAGGTGGCCAGACTTCTTCAACAGAATTGCGGCGTAAATGACTTAAGTAAGTGCCATTACCCTCACGCCCCATCTTTCGATTCAAGTGAATATGACAAACAAGCGGAAAACATCAGATTGTTTGTGAAAATCCAGACCTGATCTGACCATCACTGCCAGATGATTTCAAAACCTACTTCAGCTTTCGGCATTGAGTAGACGTAGTAGTCAACCATCTATCGACCACGGGAGATACACAAGGCGAACTTCCGGCATTGATTGGCGAAAACTTTGCTACCTTCAATAGATGAGGAACACAGCCGTTAGAGACCTACTGTTTATTTTTCCAGCGCTATTAATGTCATGCACATCAGCACCGTTCAATAAGGAGTCCGTTGATCTGGAACGATCGATCTGCGGGCTAAAGGAGCCGTTTTACTTCTGGTTATGGCGCTTATCGGCCGGAACACCCGATCCTTCCCGATTAGCCGGCTTCAGCAATATAGAAAACTATTCAATCACCACGAAGGACCGACGTACCCTGCGCGGATATAAACTCCATGCATCATCACCATTAGGAGCAGTAAAAGGCTATCTGCTG
>JAKSBX010000226.1 GCA_022360905.1 Chromatiales bacterium | reverse complement strand
TCGAGAATCGAGCAGGCCTTCGGGGCGTCGCCGCCGTTGGCGCCGATCAGATCGACTCCGTTGCCGCCGCTGCTCTCCTGCACCGAGGTCTTCTCCGCACCGGTGGCGCCCATGGAGCGCAGGTAGTAGGTGGTCTTCAGTCCACGCACCCAGGCCAGCTTGTAGAGATTGTCGAGCTTTTTGCCCGAGGGCTCGGCCATGTAGAGGTTGAGGGACTGGCCCTGGTCGATCCACTTCTGACGACGGGAGCCGGCCTCTACCAGCCAGCGTGGGTCGATCTCGAATGCGGTGGCGTAGATCGCCTTCAGCTCCGCCGGGATGCGATCGATGGGCTGCAGGGAGCCATCGTAGTATTTCAGATCGTTGATCATCACTTCGTCCCACAGGTCGAGCTTTTTCAGATCGTGGACCATGTAGGGGTTGACCACGGTGAACTCACCGGAGAGGTTCGATTTGACGAACAGGTTCTGGTAGGTGGGTTCGATCGACTGGCTGACACCGCAGATGTTGGAGATGGTGGCCGTCGGGGCGATCGCCATGGTGTTGGAGTTACGCATCCCCTGCTGCTGGACCTTATCCCGCAGGCTGGCCCAGTCGAGGGTGTGGCTCTCGTCCACCTGCAGGTAGTCGCCTCGCTCCGCTTTCAGCAGCTTGAGGGAGTCGATGGGCAGGATGCCCTGGCTCCAGAGTGAACCTTCATAGGTGGAGTAGCGGCCACGCTCTTCCGCCAGATCCGATGAGGCCTGGATGGCGTAGTAGCTGACGGCTTCCATGGCACGGTCGGCGAAGTTGAGGGCCTCTTCCGAGGTGTAGGCGAGACGCTGTTTATAGAGAGCGTCCTGGAAGCCCATGATGCCCAGGCCTACCGGGCGGTGACGCAGGTTGGAGTTTCTCGCCTGGGGCACGCTGTAGTAGTTGTAGTCGATGACGTTGTCGAGCATGCGCATCGCGGTGGTCACCGTCTTCTCCAGCTTGGCCATGTCGAGGCCATCCTCGGTGGTATGCGCCGTCAGGTTGACCGAGCCCAGGTTGCACACCGCGATCTCCTGATCGTTGGTGTGCAGGGTGATCTCGGTGCAGAGGTTGGAGCTGTGCACCACACCCATGTGCTGGTTGCTGTAACGCAGGTTGCAGGGATCCTTGAAGGTGATCCAGGGGTGACCTGTCTCGAACAGCAGGCCGAGCATCTTGCGCCATAGCTCTATTGCGCTGACGGTTTTATAGATGTCCAGCTCACCTCTGGCCGCCTTCTCTTCGTAGGCGGTATAGGCCTCTTCGAAAGCCTTGCCGGTGAGATCGTGCAGGTCGGGGGTCTCGTTGGGGGAGAAGAGGGTCCAATCCTTCTCCTCGGCGACCCGCTGCATGAACAGATCGGGAATCCAGTTGGCGGTATTCATGTCGTGGGTACGACGACGCTCGTCACCGGTGTTCTTGCGCAGCTCGATGAACTCCTCGATGTCGATGTGCCAGGTTTCGAGGTAGGCACACACAGCGCCCTTGCGCTTGCCGCCCTGGTTGACTGCCACGGCGGTGTCGTTGGCCACCTTCAGGAAGGGCACCACGCCCTGGGATTTGCCGTTGGTGCCCTTGATGTGCGAGCCGAGGCCGCGCACGCG
>JAKSBX010000222.1 GCA_022360905.1 Chromatiales bacterium | reverse complement strand
CTTGAATTGATGAAACAAAACAATGGCAATTGAAACGGCTGAGCGTATCCGGGTTCAGGGACTGGTGCAGGGAGTTGGTTTCCGTCCCAAAGTCTGGCACCTAGCTCGCGAGTGCGGATTGCGTGGCTCGGTGTGGAACGATGCCCAGGGTGTGGAGATCCACATCTGTGGTCAGGCTGCTCAGATCGATCGATTCTGCCAGTTGTTGTTGGAAGATCCACCGCCCCTGGCGCGGATCGATGAGCTCAAGCGCCAATCAACCGACAGCCTGCCGGAACAGGCTTCCTTTGAGATCTCCGTCAGTCAGCAGGGTGAGATCCAAACTGGTGTGGTGCCCGATGCCGCCACCTGTCAGGCCTGTATCGAGGATTTCCAGGATCCGCAAAACCGGCGTTTCCGTTACCCGTTCACCAACTGCACCCATTGCGGGCCCAGGCTGACCATCGTCGAGCGCATCCCCTATGACCGGGCCAACACCAGCATGCGCCATTTTCCCCTCTGTGAGGCCTGCCGCAGTGAATATGAAGACCCGGCGGACCGACGCTTTCATGCTCAGCCCAACGCCTGTTCCGAGTGTGGGCCCAAGGTCTGGTTGTGTAATGTCCGGGGTGATGTGATTGAACCGTCTGAAGCCGGTGAGGATGCGATTCAGGAGGCGAGTCGACGCCTCGTCCAAGGGGCGATACTGGCGATCAAAGGCATCGGCGGTTTTCATCTCGCCTGTGACGGCACCAATGAGCAGGCGGTGACCACCCTGCGGGAGCGCAAAAGGCGTCATCACAAGCCCTTCGCGCTGATGGCCAGGGATTGTGAGGTGATTCGTCGCTACTGCAAACTCAGTGAAAGCGAAGCTGGATTGTTGGCTGAGAGCAGTGCGCCAATTCTGTTGCTCGAACAGCTGGAGCATAACGGGCTGCCAGAGAATTTAGCGCCAGGCCAGGCGTCTTTGGGTTTCATGCTGCCCTACAGCCCCTTGCACCATCTGCTGCTGGCCGACTGGGATCGACCCCTGGTGATGACCAGCGGCAACATGATCGAGGAGCCTCAGTGCATCGATAACCGGGAGGCCACCGAACGGCTGCAGCCTCTGGCCGATCTGTTTCTGCTGCACGACCGGGAGATCATCAACCGGGTGGATGACTCGGTGGTTCGATTGGTTGATGGAGAGGCCAGACTGTTGCGAAGGGCGCGGGGTTATGCGCCGGCGCCGATTCCACTGCCTGAAGGTTTTGAGCAGGCGCCTGAGCTGCTTGCCTTGGGGGGCGAACTGAAGAACACGTTCTGCCTGTTGCGTCAGGGGCAGGGGATTCTCTCCCAGCATATTGGGGATCTGGAGAATCTGATCTCCTATCAGGACTATCTGAAAAACCTGGAGCTCTACGCCGGGCTCTACGATCACCATCCCAGCCACCTGGTGGCGGATCGCCATCCCAACTATCGCTCGACCCAGCACGCCAGGGCCCTGGCGGAAGAGCAGGGCCTGGAATTGCTGCTGGTACAGCACCATCATGCCCACATTGCCAGTGTGCTGGCTGAAAACAACTGGCCCCTGGATGGGGGCGAGGTGATTGGGATCGCCCTGGACGGCTCCGGCTACGGAGACGATGGCACCATCTGGGGTGGTGAGTTTCTGTTGGCGGACTATAGAGGGTTTCAACGCGTGGGGCATTTGAATCCTGTGCCGCTGCCTGGTGGCGTGCAGGCGATCAAGCAGCCCTGGCGCAATACCTTCAGTCAACTCAATCACTATCTGGGATGGCAGACAGTTGTCGATCAATGGGGTGATCTTGAGCCCGTGAAATGGTTGCAGCAACAACCCATCGAGGTGCTTGTCCGCATGGTCAGTGGTGGTGTCAACTCGCCCATGAGCAGCTCTTGCGGTCGTTTGTTCGATGGGGTGGCGGGGTTGCTGAACCTCTGCCGGGAAGAGATCAGCTATGAAGGACAGGCTGCCATCGAGCTGGAGACCCTGGCCCGGCTTGGTCGCGTACAGGAGGATGAGGGCTACAGATTGAACCCGGTCGTGGCCGATGGCGTCCAATGTCTGCAGGCTGAGAGACTCTGGCTGGGTCTGCTGCAGGATCTGCGCCAGGGCGTTGCGGTGGAGCAGATCGCCTGGCGCTTTCATTCCGGTTTGGCGATCAGCATCAGCGAACTGGCTGCGCAACTGGCCCGGCAAGCGGAACTCGACACCATCGCCCTGTCCGGTGGGGTTTTTCAGAACAAGACCCTGTTCGAACTGGTTTCCGCCAATCTGAGCGGGCAGGGGTTCAGACTGCTCAGCCACCGCCAGGTACCCTCCAACGATGGGGGGTTGGCGCTTGGTCAGGCCGCCATCGGTGCGGCTGTCGCTTTGTCCTGAACAGGCTACATTTAAAGTTAGAGGAGGCGGTATTTGGGCGTCGCAGATGAACGACCATTTTCCTACAAAATATTGGCACAAACTCTCTGAAGACCGGGTGCAGTGCGATCTTTGCCCCCGCTATTGCAAGATCAAGGTGGGTAAACAGGGCTTCTGTTATGTGCGGCAGAACTACCAGGGTGCGGTGGTGTTGAACACCTATGGCCGCTCCAGCGGATTCTGTGTCGATCCGATCGAGAAAAAACCCCTGAACCACTTTCTGCCCGGTACGCCGATCTTATCGTTTGGTACCGCAGGCTGTAATCTGGCCTGCAAATTCTGCCAGAACTGGGATATCAGCAAATCGAGACAGCAGGATACCCTGGCTGATGCCGCCTCACCGGAAGCCATAGCCCAAGCCGCGCAGAACAGTCGCTGCCGCAGTGTGGCCTATACCTACAATGATCCGGTGATCTTTCACGAGTATGCCATCGATGTGGCCCAGGCCTGTGCGGAGATGGATATCAAATCGGTAGCGGTTACGGCCGGTTATGTGTGTGAGGAACCCCGGGAGGAGTTCTACCGCTACATGGACGCGGCGAATGTGGACCTGAAATCGTTCGATGAAGCGTTCTACCACAAACTGACCGGTGCCCACCTGCAGCCGGTGCTCGATACACTGCTCTATCTGAAGTCGGAGACCTCAGTTTGGTTTGAACTTACTACGCTGCTGATCCCCGGTGAGAACGACTCCGATCAGGAGCTGCAAGCGATGACCCAGTGGGTAGTGGAGAATCTCGGGCCGGAGGTGCCCATGCACTTTACCGCCTTTCATCCCGATTGGAAGATGCGTGACCATCCGCCCACACCCCATACCACCCTGAGCCGGGCAAGAAGGATCGCCATACAGAACGGGGTAAGGTATGCCTATGTGGGGAATGTGCATGATCCGAAGGAGTCGAGTACCTGGTGCCATCAATGCGGTAGCCTTCTGATTCAACGGGATTGGTATGAGTTGGGAAGCTGGGCGCTGACCCCGGATGGGTGTTGTCAACAATGCGGCACAAAAGTGCCGGGACTATTTGAAGCTGAACCTGGAGTTTGGGGGCGTCGTCGTCAAGTGGTCAATCTTCAAAGAGGTGCGCTATGACAGTCAGGCAACCGGCGGTCGCCGATCTTTTCTATCCTGGCGACCCGGCCGGGCTGAGCGAAATGGTTAAGGGGTATTTGGATGCCGTGGCACCCGAGGGTGAGGCACCCAAAGCGCTGATCGCGCCCCATGCCGGTTATATCTACTCCGGTTCAGTGGCGGCACGAGTCTATGCCCGTCTGAAACCGGTGGCAGATAGAATCAAACGGGTCGTGTTGCTTGGTCCCTCTCACCGGGTACCTTTTCATGGAATGGCCGTCAGCACCGCGGACTACTTTCGGACCCCGCTGGGGGATATACCCCTGGATAAACAATTGATCGGTGAGCTGGAAAACCTGCCTCAAGTGGTTCATCTTGATCAGGCCCATGTCAACGAGCACTCCTTAGAGGTTCAATTGCCGTTTTTACAACAGCTTTTAACTGACTTTACCCTGGTGCCGATCGTGGTGGGTGATGCCATGGGAGAGGCTGTTTCAGAGGTGCTCAGCAAACTCTGGGGTGGGCCGGAGACATTAATCGTGATCAGTTCAGACCTCAGCCACTATCACGACTATGAGACAGCACAACGGCTGGATCAACAGACGAGCGAATCCATCGTTACCCTCGATCCCGATTCAATCCGCTATGAGGATGCCTGTGGCAGGATTCCGGTTCAAGGTCTGCTGTTGCTTGCCAGGAAACTTGGGTTGCAGGGTGAAATCGTCGATCTTCGCAACTCCGGAGACACGGCCGGGGATAAAAGTCGGGTTGTGGGTTATGGTGCCTATGCTTTTACCGAGCCTTCATTGAGCAATTGAAAGCAGGTTGAACTCTAATCCATGAAGCGACGTTTCCAGCGGGATCCCTATGTGGCTCATCTGGCATCCTGGATCGTTCAGACAGGTCGTGAGCTTAAACCGGACCGGCCGGAGGCGGAGTCGTTTCTGCAAGCACTCGATGCTGAACATCAGCAGTTTTCCTTCCGTACGTTTTCTGATTCAGCCTATACCCGGAGCGGCTCAGAGGATCCTTTGGAATATGCACTTCATGGCACGCTTTCCGACTGCTGGGAGAGCCTTGTACAGCTCAACTGCGAAGGTGCAGTGATTACTGCAACCATCAATCAGACCAATGGGGTTGGACGCAGTGTAGAGGATATCAGTCGTGTCCGGGCAATTTTTATTGATGACGATCAAGGTGTTGATGCTGAACGGTTTACTGTACAACCCCATATCCAGATAGAGACTTCAGCCGATCACTACCACTACTATTGGCGGGTTGAAGACTTCCCTCTGAGCGAATTCCAAACCTGTCAGCAACAGCTGGCCAAACGCTATCAGGGGGATACCCGGGTGCAAGCGCTCAACCAGTCGATGCAACTGCCGGGCTTTTGGCGCAGGAAACGTTTGAACTCTCCCAGGCTACCCAAGATTTTGGCAATATCAGAAGCTCCGCCATTGGATAGGCGGCTAGTCGAAAAGCTGCTTGGTGGATAGTTCGTGGCTGTTTTATTCATGCCGTAAATGCACCCTAAGTACCGCAAATTTCCGTAAATTATTATGTCGCAAATCCCAGGTGTCATGATGATAGACGTCCCTGAAAATCATTCGTGTAAAGTTGCTGGTTGGTCTTCAATATGGATGGGTTGATGTGGTATGAGATTCGACCGATTTATATTTCAAGAGATTGCAGTGCAATCCATAGATGAATATAAGATCACAACACCGCTGTCCCGTTAACTTCGAAGATTATGCAGTTAACTGATGAATTGTCTTTAGGTTCTCTTGCAGATAGCGAGTTGATACATAAAAAGCATCCTGCAGCAGAGGATCAAAGCTGGATACAGTTACATATCATCTGTGTGCCTAATAGGCGGGGTGTACAGCTCCCCTCTCCCCTTGTGGGAGAGGGGCCGGGGGAGAGGGGGAGAATGAACGGCATCTTTTACGAACAATCATCATGATGAAAATAAAGGGTTAAAGCAGCTCTACCTTTCACTCACATGAAACGCTTCGCGTACACCCTCTCCCCAACCCCTCTCCCGTAAAGGGAGAGGGGCTTTAAGATTTGCGTGGGTTAGACTGAAATTTAGTGGGGTAGCAATGAGATTACGCGTAACACCTTCCATGGATCCACAATTCCAAATACAAGAAAACCCTAGCTCGGGAAACCCCGTATACAAGGGCTAATCAGTTTCTGAGTTAATTAACTTCCATCATCCGAAGTTGTCGGGATCGAGGAAATCGATCCTATCAACAGGCCTTGGTGACGATTCAGGAGAACAGGGAGAGGTTATGAATCAATTGAATAGGCAAGTGAAGCTGTTTTTGATGCTGTTTCTACTCAGCTTGAGTGTCCAGGGAGGTAGCCTGCCAAAGCTGAATATCACTTGGAACTGCGGCGCTTGTACTCACAATGCGAAGGTCATTCCACTGATCAGGCAGGCCTACCGGGCTGAAGCCCAAAGCAGTGGTCGTTCCATCTCATCAACCGAGACCGCCCAGGTAGAGATCATCGATTTCAGGCAGCGAAACCCCGGTACCCGGGTGATGCTCGGAATCATGGCGGGAAAAGATCGGTTGGGTCTGCGAATCACCTACAAGGATATGGAGTACTACACCAGCGACACTTCCGCCAATGCGATTCAGGGAATGAATCATCTCTGCGCCGCCGTGGGGGCCGAAACCTATCAGCAGCTCGATTGGGCGACAAAATAGTTTTGTTTAAGCCGCGAATGAACGCGAATCACCGCAAAGCAACGCGAATTTATTTTTGAAACAAAGTATTTGCGCATTGTTTGTGGTGATTGGCGTCCATTTGCGGCCACTCATAAAACGCTTATAACTTGAGTGTCTCTATCCGGCCGCTTCGTAGTCGCCTGGCTTCTTCAGGGTTATCCGTCTCCGAGCTGGTGATGAACAGGGTATCAGCCTCTGCACCACCCACCATGCAGGCGTAGGGATCACCGACCGGGACGACTTCACGCACGATCTCGCCGCCTTCTTTTACCAGCAGCAGGCGTGAACGGTTGGGTGCGGCAACCCAGAGATTCTGCTGACTGTCCAGTGCGATGCCGTCAGGGTAGGCGCCATTCAGATCGGCCCAGAGCCGTCGTTGACTCAAACTGCCTTCAGCGGAAACGGTAAAGGCGGTAATGCGGGAGGCGAAGGTCTCGGCCACCAATAGGGTCTTGCCATCCGGACTTAAGGCGCAACCATTGGGGAAAATCAGTTGCTCCGCAGCCAATTGTGGCTCGCCGTCTCGGTTTACCAGGATCAGTTCAGCGGGCGCCTGGGCCTCACCACCATGCAGATCGAAACCGAAGTTACCGGCATAGCAACGTCCCAGGGGATCGACCAGCAGGTCGTTACAGTGAAAAGAGGCAAGCTTGTGCAGGTCGGCATAGAGAGCGAGTGTGTGGTCCGACAGGGTGAGAATCCGGCGCTTGGTCATGGAGACTACCAGCAGACGGCCGTCCGGTAACCAACCCAGACCACCTGGCAGGTCATCCAGTTCGGCGACGATTTGCGACTCTCCCTGCAGATTGACCCTGACCACCTGTCGGGCGTGCTGATCGGTGAACCAGAGTTGGTTATCTCGCCAACGGGGTGCTTCTGGGAACATCAATTGATCGAGCAGCACCTGAGTTTCCGCCTTGCCTGGTGCGAGTTGCATGCGCTTCATGATCTGGTCGGCAATCGTATCGGCTGGTTGGTCTATCGCCAGCCTGAGGGCGTCGGATGGGGGCTCAAGGTCGTTGAACTGGCTCTGCAGCAGCTCCAATCTCATGAAGTGATCCGTACGCTGTTTGAGGCGCGACATGATCAGTTCATAGGAACCCTCAAGATAGACAAAATGTACCGCCTCAGGGGATCTCATCAACTGATCCCGATAGGCCTGTTTCAGCGCGGAGCAGGAGAGTACGGCGGAGCGGTCCATCTGCAGGTGTCTGTCGATGACGTTCGCCAGGCTGGCCAGCCAGGGTTGGCGATCCTGATCATTCAGCGGTTCTGCCGCCGCCATTTTTGCCCGGTTTTCGGCCGGGTGATAGTGGTCTCCCTCGATAAACCGCCAGCCGGTCTTCTCGGCAAGCAGCCGACCGACTGTGGATTTACCCGAACCGGAAACCCCCATCACGATAATAATCACTCGATACCCCTTCTTGCGTGCTCCCTTGGCAGATGTTCTTCATCATAACCGAGTGAGGCTCGCTCCACATCCGCATAAATAATGACCCTATAGGCGGGATCATTTTGATTTCAATGCTGAGCCTGTTTAGGGTGTCATTCCATAGCAGCCACTTCATCATCAGGAGGTAGATTCATGGAGTACGGCCCACGGGAGATCACCACCCCTTTTCGCCCCATACCACTGGAAGTTCCGGAGGGTATGAAGCCCAATGAGTTTTTCAACAGTACTGAAAACCTCAACGATCTGGTGCACAACAACGGCCTGTTGATGAATCCGGAGAATCTGCTGCTCTATCGCAAGGCGCTGGGGCACAGTACCGAGTTCGATACCTCAATCATCTATAACACCTCCCAGGTGATTCTGAATCCCCTCGGCCGGCCGGTGCGGCGTACACAGGTTCCTCAGGATGTACGACATGTGTGGAACCGGATGAACCAGATCATCATCGAGTATATGCTGGAGACCTATCCCGATCCCGCGGACCATCTATTGCTGGCCGGCGAAGCCAGTCTCGATGCCACCTGGCCGCTGACATCGCCGGGTGTGCCGAGTATTCGCATGCTGCACAACCACTTCATCAGCTTCCCTATGGCCCAGCTGCGGCAAGCCGAGTTGGCCGATCCGAAAAATCCAAACCTTTCGGATGGTGGACAGCACAGTCTGTTTCAGGCCTATATGCGGGATGTCTACCGGGAGTTTTTTGACAGTGCCCTGGAACTGAAGGTATTGAAACCGATCAGCTCGGAGGAGTCGGGCATCAAGCTGACCGGCTACCCGCAGGGATTACCCTGTTGGGAGATTCGTGGTGGTGGCGCCGCACTTAAGAACATCCGTTTCTGGCATGAGTATGATGCCATCCTGGAGGGCTTTATCGATTTCTACCGCACCTTCTTCAGTCAGGTTTCGACTCGCAACGCGCCAATGCCAAGGGATGTCTACTATCCGGAGCAGGTCGAGAGCATGCTGCTTTTCAATAACGATTTTCTGGCAACGGCCAAGAAGGTCAGGGACCGTTGCATCGTCGATGCCAAGTATGCCAACTCGGTTCGCTGGCAACCGGCCTTTAAACAGTTGATCTACAGAAACGAAGCGGGAAAACTGATTGTCACCATCAGTCAGAACTCGATTGGTAATGCGATTACCGAACTGTTGGGTGTGGTGGTCAAACGGGTACCCGATGCCGAGGCGTACGAAAAAGCCGAACCGGCGTTGCTGGAGCGGCTGCTAGAGGTTCGACGCCGACTCATCGAGGCAGACCTGGGGTCAGGTATCGCAACCGATTACTGGCCTGCCGATTGATGTTTTGAAATAAAGATTTTAGCCGCGAATCACCGCGAATACACGCTATTAGAAAAGTCACTATTTTTTTAGTCCGCAAATGAACGCTAATGAACGCAAATGTGACTATGGAGTCATCAGGTAACCACTTCCGTCATCCCGGCGGATGCCGGACAAAAGCGCTAAGCGCGTTGAACGACTGAAAGTCGGCCCGAAGGGTGAGCGAAGCGAATAATCCAGGAGCCTCAATACATGGATCCCGGGTCTCGGCATTCGCCGGGATGACGAAGTACTTAATCACCAAATACTACTGATTTGTTGGCGAGCATTTGCGGTGATTCGCGTCTATTTGCGGTTTGAAATTTCTAGGCGATGACAAATCTTCCGGGCACACGCTTACCTGGCCGGTATAGCGATTCTGACAACACTGAACAACAGGGCTGCTGCGACCACCACCGATGGTCCTGCCGGGGTGTCCCATTGCCAGGATGCAGCCAGCCCCAGTATGACCGCTATGGTGCCCATCACAGCGGCCAGGATCGCCATCTGCTCCGGTGTGCGACTGAGGCTTCTTGCCGCAGCCGCGGGGATGATCATCATCGATGTAACCAGCAGTACACCGACGATTTTCATCGATACCGCAATCACCAATGCGATGAGCAGCATAAAGGCCAGTCGTACGGCAACCACCGGCGTGCCTTCCACCTGTGCCAGTTCCTCATGTACCGTGATGGAGAGTAATGGTCTCCAGATCAGCATCAGTATGGACAGAACAACAAATCCACCACCCCAGACCCACAACAGATCAGTGGCATTGACCGCCAGAATGTCGCCAAACAGATAGGCCATCAGATCGACCCTTACCGAGGTTTGGAATGCCATCACCACCAGGCCGAGAGAGAGGGCGCTATGGGCGAGAATGCCGAGCTGGGTATCATGGGAAAGATGGCGGTTTCTGTTCATGCCGACCAGGATCATTGCCAGCAGGATACTCAACAGGATCACCGAAAGATTGAGGTTGATTCCCAGCAGGAAACCCAGTGCGATACCGAGCAGGGCGGAGTGGGCCAGTGTGTCACCGAAATAGGCCATTCTTCTCCACACCACGAACACACCCAATGGACCGGTCACCAGTGCTACCCCCAGACCGGCGGCTAGTGCTCGCAGCAGAAAATCATCCAAGACCATGCTCCTCGTGATCGGACTCCACATTGCCATGGATGTCATGTGTGTGGTCATGATGATGGGTATAGATCGCCAGCTCTGCCTGGGTGGCTGTGCCAAACAGTTCCAGATAGGCGGGGTGCTGACTGACGCTATCCGGATGTCCGGAACAGCAGACATGGTGGTTGAGACAAAGTACCTGATCCGTATTGGCCATCACCAGATGAAGGTCATGGGAGATCATCAAAACGCCACAGTTGAAACGATCCCGGATACGGGTGATCAGGTTATAAAGGGCGGCCTGACCGGTTACATCCACACCCTGAACCGGTTCATCCAGTACCAATAAGTCCGGTTGGCGCAACAGGGCGCGGGCGAGCAACACCCGTTGATGTTCACCGCCTGAGAGTCTCTGCATGGGGTAATCCGCAAGCTGTGCGATGTCCAGCTCATGAAGGATATCCTGCATGCTGAGTTTGCTGGCTTTGCCAGCCATGGCGAGAAACCGGGTGACGGTCAGTGGCATATTCTCCGAGAGGGCCAGGCGCTGCGGCATATAGCCGATGCAGAGTCCTGGTGATCTGATGATTTCGCCAGAATCCGCTTTGATCAGGCCCAACATGACTCGTACCAAAGTGGTCTTGCCGGCGCCATTGGGGCCTATCAGTGTGGCAATCTCACCGCGTCTAACCGCCAAGCTTACCTTCTGCAGCACCTCTCTACCCTGATGGGAGAGGCTGACCCCTTTGGCCTCAATCAGCGTCTCCCCTTGGCTACTCATCTTCTGTCACACGCCGGCACTGTTCGCAGGTGCCGGTAATCTCCAGCGTCCATTGCGCCACGCTAAAGCCGAGTTGGTCGGTATCTTTCGAGATCACGGATCCGATACGTTTATCATCCAGTTCGGCCACCTGGCCGCAGGTTTCGCAGATCAGAAATTGTGCGGTGTGATCTTGACCGGTGTGGCTGCAACCCACATAGGCGTTACGTGAACTGATACGGTGCACCAGGCCGTTCTCCATGAGGAAGTCCAAAGCCCGATAGACGGTAGGGGGTGCCGCTTTGCGACCTTCATGGGTCAACTGTTCCAACAGTTCGTAGGCACCGACCGGTTGATGGTTGGCCCAGATCAACTCCAGCACCTGATGGCGAAGTTTGGTCAGACGCAACCCCTGTTGCTGACAATAGGCTTCAGCATTTTTCAGCGCGTTGGAGACACAGCTTTTATGATCGTGGTCTGCGTTTGGAAAGGCTGGATTGTTCGGTTTCATTTTGCACCGCCGAGACAGGAGGCAAGGTTGTCAGCCAAGCCATTCAGTAACTGAAAATAGGCCTCTGGGCCCGGATCGAGCGCCATCCCCAAAGGGTCCAGTATGCCGGCTTTCGCTTCAGTACCGGATGTTAGGGTCTCCACCAGTTTGGGTTGAAACTGGGGTTCGCTGAAGACACAGCTGGCTTCCAGCCTGTGGATTTTCTGTTGCAGTTTATGGATATGTTTTGCGCCACTCTGGCGTTCCGGGCTGATACTGACCGAACCCACGGCATTCAGGCCAAAATGGTCCTCGAGATAGCGGTAGGCATCATGGAAAACGATAAAGGGACGATCTTTAACGGCTGATATCGTGGCACGGAACGCCATCTCTTCACGATCGATGCGCTGCAGCAGCTTTTTTAGGTTGGTTTGGTAGTCCGCTGTATGGTCGGGATCGAGTCCGATCAGTATCTGGGCGAGGTATCGGACAGTCGTGCGGGCGTTTTCCGGCGACAACCAGATATGGTTGTCCCACTCCAACCCTTCATCTGTATGATTCGCTTCATGGTGTTCTGAATGGTCATGTCTTGACCAGTCCAGATCGTGGCGTACCGGCAGAAGGTGCATGTTGGGAATTGCAAGCAAGCTTATGGCTCTCTCTGAGTCGGAATTATGGTCTATCACCCGAGTGAGTGGTGATTCCAACGATTCACCGACCCATACCAAAAGGTCTGCCTGGCTCATTGCCCGGACATCCGATGGTTTCAGTGTCATGGTGTGCGGTGACTGATTGCCTTTCAGCAACAGATAGGGTTCGCCGATGCCACTCATCAGGCCTGAGACCAGAGAGTGTACCGGTAAAATGCTGACCACAACCTTGAGCCCGGCCGAACTGGAACTGCTGAACAGTATTGTGGTGAATAGGAGTAATATAGTGACAGCCGTGGAACTTCTGTGGGTCATGGTGCTTGATGATTAAATATAGTTCTTTATTTTGAAATGTTATATTATAACATAATGCAGATCTATGATCGAAAATCAAATGAGATGGATTTTTAAGCCCTACAAGTGAGCTTCAAGAACCTGAGTTTTATGCGTGCAACATTGCTGACAATTCTGATTCTGAATCTCCTGATCTTCCAAGGTGTATGGCTGGAACATCAATATCACGAACACGATCAGGATGAGATTTGTGAGATCTGCTACTTCGCTCACGGTCATGGTCTCAGCACATCGACAAGCGTTTCCGTGGTACTACCGGATTGGCATTCATTTCCAGTTGTCCGGTTTTTATCCTCAATTTACTCAAACCACTGGGTAAACTCCCAGCTCATCAGAGCCCCTCCATTCACTGCCTGATTTGTTACAGATTCCAATTGTTTTCAGTCCTGAGTGATCAGGGGTATCCGCCCTGGATTAACTGGATTGGAGCGTGATGATTCCAGGTTTCATTTTGTAGAGGGTTTTATGAGTATACGTCTGTTACAGAGTGCTGCCGTGATGGCAGCTATTTTATCGACAGCCGCCGAGGCCGCTGGCGATAGCAGCTTCAATCCTGCCATCAGTCTTATTCTGGATGGCCGCTATGGTTCATTCGACAATGATTCCGATTATGAACTGCCCGGTTTTATGCTGGGTGGTGAGGCCGGTCGCGGCGAAGAGGGGTTTTATCTGGGGCATAATGAGCTGGTTCTGAGCGCCAATGCGGATGATCTTTTCTATGGCAATCTGACAGCTGCAATTGCCGAACATGATGGTGAGACCGAGGTTGAGCTGGAAGAGGCCTATATCGAGACATTGGGCCTGGGGTACGGTATTTCTGCGAAAGCGGGGCGCTTTTTATTGGGTTTGGGTTATCTGAACCAGCAACATTCCCATGCTTGGGATTTTTCCGATGCACCGTTGATCTATCGGGGTCTGTTTGGCGACCAGCTAATCGACGATGGTTTGCATCTGAGTTGGGTTGCGCCAACCCCGATGTTTGTCAAAGTGGGTGCCGAGTTTACCCGGGGTGAACGCTTTCCCGCCGGTGGCGCCAGTAATGACGGTATCGGTGCCAGTACTCTGTTCGCCAAGGTCGGGGGCGACCTGGGAGAGAGTCAGGCCTGGCAGTTGGGTATCTCCCATTGGCGGGCGGAAATTGAGGGCAGAACCTCGGGTGGCCATGACCACCATGAGGGAGAGGAGGGTGGCCATGAAACCCCCACCTACAGTGGCGACAGTGATGTCACCGGTATCGATTTCGTCTGGAAATGGTCCCCTTACGGCAACGCCACGGAGCGGAATCTGAAGATCCAGGGTGAGTATTTCATCCGCAACGAGGATGGCGATGTGGTGATGGACGACGAGTCGGATGCACCTGAATCATCTACATACGATGGTGAGCAGAAGGGTGGCTATCTGCAGGCGGTCTATCAGTTCATGCCCCGCTGGCGGGTCGGCCTGCGCTACGACTGGCTCGATTCGGACAACAAAGGCTCCGATGAAGAGGTGCTGGCCGAAGCCGGTCTGGATAACGAGGGCCACACGCCTCAACGCTTCACCCTCATGGGCGACTACTCCCACAGTGAGTACAGTCGGGTACGTCTGCAGTTCGCCCGGGACGAGTCCTATGAAGATAAGGACAACATCATCACACTTCAATACGTTGTGAGCCTAGGATCTCACGGTGCCCATCAGTTTTAGGAGCTGACTATGTTAAAAAGAATAACGCTGTTACTGTCAGCAATCGGCATGATGCTCACCCAATCGGCCAATGCAGGTCTGAATGTCTTTGCCTGCGAGCCCGAATGGGCCTCGCTGGTGGAGACCCTGGGTGGGGATCAGGTCACGGTCACATCGGCCACCACTGCCAGGCAGGATCCCCATCACATTGAAGCGCGCCCCAGTCTGATCGCCAAGCTGCGGCGGGCTGACCTGCTGGTCTGCAGTGGTGCGGAGCTGGAGATCGGCTGGTTGCCGATGCTACAACGGAAAGCGGGTAACCGACAGGTCTTGACCGGGCAGAAGGGCTATTTCGAAGCGGCCATGTTGGTGGAGCGCCTGGAGGTGCCTGAAGTTTTGGATCGTTCCTTGGGGGATGTGCATGCCTCGGGAAATCCCCATGTGCATCTCGACCCCCACAGGCTGTTGACCATCGCCATGGCATTGAGCGAACGGATGATCGAACTCGATCCGCAGAATGGTGCCTTGTATGAGCAGCGGCGGGATGACTTCAAACAGCGCTGGCTGAAATCGATCGAGGCATGGGAGCAGTCCGCTGCACCCTTGAAAGGTCTCAGGTTGGTGGTGCATCACATGGATTGGAGCTATCTGTTCGATTGGCTGCAGATGGTCAATGCGGGTGCGCTGGAGCCGAAACCGGGATTGCCAGCTACCGCCAGCCACCTGACCAGTTTGAAGCAGGAATTGGAAAAGAGACCCGCCGCCGCAATCCTTTATGCCCACTATCAGAGTCCGAAAGCGGCCAAGCGCTTCTCTCAACTGAGTGGCATCGAGGTGGTGGAACTGCCCTATACGGTAGGCGGTGCAGCAGAAGTGACCGATCTGTTTGCTCTGTATGATGTTACCCTCGAGCGCCTGCTGAAGTTAGTGCAATGAACTGGCAGTTGTTGGATCCGGATCTGCTGCTGCCCGCCTTCCTGGCCGGTCTGCTAGTGGCATCGACCCATGTGCCGTTAGGTCGGCGGGTATTGCAGCGGGGGATCATTTTTCTCGATCTGGCTGTTGCTCAGACCGCTGCCATGGGACTGATTGCCGCCCACAGTTTCGGCTGGGAGCCGGGTGGCTGGCAGGTTCAGTTGATTGCGGTCACGGCTGCAGTCAGCGCCTCGTTGCTGTTAAATTTGACAGAGCAGCGCTGGGCGGAGATTCAGGAGGCGTTGATCGGAACCCTGTTTGTGCTCACCTCAAGCGGCAGCATTCTGCTGCTGGCGGCCAATCCGCACGGTGGAGAACATCTGAAAGAGATGCTGGTAGGTCAGATCCTCTGGGTCGACTATCAACAGTTGCTTCCTGTGACATTGCTCTACATGGTGGTGCTTCTGCTCTGGTACGGTTTACGCCAGCGCTCATCATCGCTGCTCTTCTACCTGCTGTTTGCTGTCGCCATTACTGCTTCAGTACAACTGATCGGTGTCTATCTGGTCTTTGCAACATTGATTATGCCGGCGCTTGCACTCAGGCGGGCAGGCCGTTGGGCGGATGGGATCGGCTATCTGATTGCTGCAGTCGGTTATGGCTTAGGCTTGATCGCTGCGGCACTCCTCGATATGCCGGCTGGGGCAATGATTGTCTACACCCTGGCCATCACCTCCCTGGTGGCAGGTTTGATGCTCAGTAAAAGGGGACTCTCCCCTCAGTCCTGATATTCAATCGATGTTGATCGAGCATTGGTTATTTTGCCAGCACCTTTGCGAAAGAGATGCAGGCAGTACAATTCGGATAATTTCAGCAAGAAAGGCAACAAGTAGAGAGCGTAAGTACTACGCAGGTAACTCATCATGAAAAAAGAGTACGATCTTTCTAAAATGAAATCTCGGAAAAATCCTTATGCTTCTAAGCTGAAAAAGCCTGTCACCATGAGGCTTAGTGAAGATGTCATAGCCTAGCTCACTAGGGTAGAAACTTAATTAGATTCCCGCTCACAGAATCATCAGATCCTTTTGACTTGGAAGTAGCGCTGTATTAGACTTCAACCGAAATTGAGTTGGTTAATTAACTTGTTGATTTTATAACAACATTAACCAACAGTAAGAAGGAAATATCTTACCTAGCGGGCCGGCCCTGATGCGCCGGCTTTTTTTGTTTCAAGTGGCCTCTCGTATGGGCCACCACTGATGAGGATGTACAACAAT
>JAKSBX010000221.1 GCA_022360905.1 Chromatiales bacterium | reverse complement strand
GTGCGCCCTGCGGCTTGCGACAACTCCAGCAGCTTAACGGCTGTAGAGCTTATATCGATGCCGATCAAAGGCGGCTTTTTTCTTCCGAATAGTGACATGCGGTTTACCCAAACGATCCTTATGCCGCAGAACTTAACTAGGATTCTCTTTAACTAGAGTAAGTAACTATATAGCAGCAAATGATTTTTTTGTGAAGACATTTTTTCACAAAAGAGCTCAAAAAGCTCGCATTTTATTTGCTAGACTATCGGACTTTGCATGGGACCATTCTGGTCTCCCCGGATCAACCAATTCTGTGAACCAGCGCATGAAGTCGTTCTACAGACTCTTAAGATACCTCGTTTACTTCTTATTCGGCCTATCCGTGATAGGTGCCTGCAGCCTTTATGGCGCCTATCTCTATCTTGAACCCAAGCTGCCATCCATTGAAACACTCAAGGATGTACGTCTGCAGGTTCCCCTTCGTATCTACAGCAGCGACCACCTGTTAATCGCTGAGTTTGGTGAAAAACGCCGTGAGCCTCTGGGCTATGACGATATTCCACCTCGTATGATACAAGCTTTTCTGGCTGCTGAAGATGACCGCTTTTTCCAACACCCTGGTGTGGATTATCACGGTATCATACGTGCTGCCGTACAACTGCTCCTGACCGGCGAAAGACGGCAGGGTGGCAGTACCATCACAATGCAGGTCGCGAGGAACTTTTTCCTCAGTAGCGAGAAGACCTACACTCGAAAACTCAATGAGATATTTCTCTCCTTCAAGATAGAGCGCTTGTTATCCAAAGAGGAGATACTCGAACTCTACCTGAACAAAATCTATCTCGGTCACCGTTCATACGGTGTCGGTGCCGCTGCTTTAGTCTATTACGGCAGACCCGTGGAAAAACTTGAGCTTTCCGAAATCGCCATGATTGCCGGTTTGCCGAAGGCGCCGTCACGTTTAAACCCCATCTCCAACCCGCAGCGGGCACTGATCCGGAGAAACTATGTTCTCGGCCGGATGTTGGAGTTGAATCATATCAGCCAGGCTGAGTTCGATGCAGCCAAAGCAACCCCGATCACAGCCGAACTGCATACAGCGCCAAGCGAGATCGAAGCCCCCTATGTTGCTGAAATGGCAAGGGCTGAAGCCGTTTCGCGCTTTGGACAGGAAGCCTATACCAGCGGCTACACCATCACAACCACAATTGAAAGTCATCTTCAGGAAGCGGCAAACCTTGCTTTGCGAAACGCAGTCCAAGCCTACGACAAACGGCATGGATACCGGGGTCCAGCTGGTCATCATGAGCTCAGCGAAGAGGCAGACCAGGCGGAACTGATAGAGATCATAACCGCCATCCCTAGTGCTGCCGACCTTAAAAAAGGAATGGTAATTGCTCTAGATGAGAAATCGATCACAGTTCTAACCCAGCAAGGCGAGGAACTAACCATCGACTGGCCAGGTCTGTCCTGGGCCAGCGCCTACATTGACAGCGAACGAAAACAGCCTGAACCCAAACAAGCCAGTGAAATCCTCAACCCAGGCGACCTGATCTATCTCTACAGCGACAAAGATGAAAAGGGCGAGGCCTTTTGGCGACTCGGCCAGATACCTAAAGTCTCTGGCGCATTGATTTCACAGTCACCGGCTGATGGTTCAATAAAGGCCCTGGTCGGCGGTTACGATTTCTACCTGAGTAAATTCAACCGGGTCACTCAAGCCAAACGCCAGCCAGGCTCCGGCTTCAAGGCCTTTATCTATTCCGCGGCACTCGAAGCGGGGTTCAATCCGGCCAGCATTATCAATGACGCGCCGGTGGTTTTTGACGATGAAGGCCTGGAGGCCACCTGGCGTCCGGAAAACTACAGCGGCAAGTTTTTTGGCCCCACCCGCCTCAGATACGCCCTGACCCACTCCCGCAACCTGGTCTCCATTCGACTGCTGCGAAAAATGGGCATCAAACATGCGGTCAACTATGCCAGCCGCTTCGGCTTCGACAAAAACCAACTGCCCTATGACCTCTCTCTGGCACTGGGCAGTGGCGCCGTAACACCGCTGGCGATGGTCGAAGGCTACAGCGTGCTGGCCAATGGCGGCTACTACGTCTCCTCTCACATTATCGATACCATCCGCGATGACAAGGGGGAGATACTGTATCAGGCCAATCCTTTGCAGGTATGTGACGAGACCATGAAGAAGGCGGTGCAAGAAGCCAATGAAAAACTTCAGGCGCTGGCATCTCTTCCCGAGCAGAGCGAAGAAGAACTCCCTATAGTTCCTCGCTGTGCCAAACGTGCCATATCCGAGCAAAATCAGTACCTCATGCACTCCATGCTGCGGGATGTCATTCAACAGGGCACGGCACGCAAGGCCAGAGTGATCGGCCGAAAAGACATCGCCGGCAAAACCGGCACCACAAATGATCAGAAAGATGCCTGGTTCAACGGCTTCAACCACTATCTGGTCACCACCACCTGGATCGGCTTTGACGATGTTTCCCCACTGGGCAGGGGTGAAGTGGGCGGACGGGCCGCTCTACCGGCATGGATCGACTATATGCAAGTAGCGCTCAATGGTATTGAAGAGAAATTGCCCGATATGCCAGCCGGCATGCTCACCATGAGAATCGATTCGGAGTCTGGCAAACCGGTCAATGTCGGCCATCCCAATGCGATCTTTGAAGTGTTTGAAGTGGACAAGGCTCCCAAACCAGCCAAACACAATCTCAACAACACAACACGTCGTGGGCAAAACGAAGGCAGTGTAAATGCCATTGAAGATCCATTTTAAAGATCGCTGGAGTTGAAATTTCAGCCGCTCGCGACCGGAATGCCGGCTAAAAATGAATTTATCGACAGAACGATGGCCTAAGCTAATCGTGTTAGGGCCTGTTAACAGGCTCTGGAAATAGTGTCACAATTCCGGTCGAGACAATCTCGCTGACAAAATCAATCGATTATCTGACCCCTATGAGCAGCGGAAAACGAGCACTACAAAAACGCATCGCTTATGAAGCGGCACGGATTTTAACTGAGCTGCGCACCGATAACCTGGCCTACGCCTGTCGCAAGGCAGCCGCTAAATATGGCGTATCCAGACAGCAACTGATGCCCAGCCGGGAGGAGATCGAACAGGCCCTGAAAGAACAGCAACGCCTGGTCCTGGGTGACAAACAATACAATGCTTTACATCAGCTCCGTGAAAACGCACTGGATGCAATGCAGGCACTCAAGCAGTTTCAACCCATGCTGGTAGGTCCCGTATTACAAGGGACGGCAGACGATAACAGCCAAATCGAGCTCCACCTGCAGGCAGACACACCGGAAGAGGTGCTGTTCGCTTTGAGTGATCTACATATCCCCTGGCAGGAGAAGCAGCGCCAGCTGACCTTCAGTGACGGCAGCCAGGAAACCGTCCCCGGCTTTCGCTTCACGGCAGACGGGATTCAATTCCTGCTGATGGTCTTTCCAACTGGAAAAAACCGCAAACGCCCACTGGACCCTTTTGACCACAAGCCCTTTCAAAGTGCGAATATCAAACAGCTGAGAGCGCTACTCGATCAGCAACAGTCGGCAGATACGGAGTATTACGAAGACGATTTTCCAATCACCAGGGAAACCACCCGAGGGTAGGATCTGCTATTCAATCCCGATCGCGAAGCAGGCCTAATCGTGCCGCTCTGCCGGGCTTGAGCCAGAAAACCGCCATTTTCAACATCGAGCCCGCCTCGGTAAAACCGATCATCAGCGCTTATCGATCGGCACATATTCCCGACGTGCATAACCTTTGTAGATTTGGCGGGGACGTCCGATCTTCTGTCTGGGGTCATCCATCATCTCCATCCAGTGGGCAACCCAGCCAACGGTGCGGGCAATGGCAAACATGACGGTAAACATATTGTTCGGAATACCCAATGCCCGGTAGATGATACCGGAATAGAAGTCCACATTCGGATAGAGTTTACGCTCGATAAAATACTCATCGTTGAGCGCAATCTCTTCCAACCTTTGAGCCAGCTCGAACATCGGGTTGTTGTTGTCCGCAAGCCTTTCCAGGACCTGATGACAAACATCCCTGATGATACCCGCACGGGGGTCATACTTCTTGTAGACACGATGACCGAATCCCATCAGACGAAAGCCGTCATCCTTATCTTTGGCCTTGGCGATGTATTTATCGATTTGCGATACATCACCAATCTCCGCCAACATATCCAGCACCGCCTCGTTGGCACCACCATGGGCCGGCCCCCAAAGCGAGGCGATACCCGCAGCGATACAGGCAAAAGGATTGGCCAAAGAGCTACCCGCCAGACGTACCGTAGAAGTACTGGCATTCTGCTCATGGTCCGCGTGCAGAATGAACAGCAGATTGAGCGCCTTCTCGGCAATCGGATCCAACTCGTAATCTTCACAGGGCGTCGCATACATCATATGCAGCAGATTCGCACAATAGGAGAGATCATTTCGAGGATACATGATCGGCTCACCGATATTGTGCTTATAGCTGGCCGCCGCAATGGTCGGCATTTTGGCAATCAGTCGATGAGCGGCAACCTGTCGCTGCTCAGGGTCATTGATATCGAGGGAATCGTGATAGAAAGCGGATAGGGAACCCACCACCCCAACCATGATCGCCATTGGGTGGGCGTCATAGTGGAAACCACCGAAGAAGTGCTTCAGGGTCTCATTCAACATGGTGTGCCGACTGATCAACTTATTGAAATCGCCCAGTTCCTGCTGACTTGGCAGTTCACCATTGAGCAGCAGAAATGCGGTTTCCAGAAAATCTCCGCCATCGGCGAGTTGCTCGATGGGATAACCACGATACTCAAGAATACCGACCTCACCCTGAATGAAGGTGATCTTACTGTTACAGCTGGCTGTCGACATGAAGCCCGGATCATAGGTGAAAACACCTGCGTCTTTGTAGAGCGATGAAACATCAATTGCAGGTGGGCCTTGAACCGACTCACGAACCGGCAACTTGATCGACACCCCGGTCTCATCATTCGTCAAGGTATAAGTTTTCTCATTATCCGCCATGGTGAACTCCGTAAAGTACCGCAAACCAACCTGTTACACGCCACGATATGCCGTTTTGAGTAAAAAGGCCAGTTACAGTTAAAACAGATATAACTCTGTGAATTAATTATAAATTTTTCTACCCATGGTAGGGCGGGAGTAGTAATCCTGACTGATGATGGCAGGAGATTCAAGTCCGTATCGGGGGTTATCACACGCCCTCCAGGACCAGCTATCACCTACGCATGCAGAATTGAGATTGCTATAAAATCTCCACACGCCTCATATAATAATTTTATAAGCCCCCAAATTATAGCTTGAAGACTGGCCGTGCATCATCAGATTATGTAAATGATAACTATTGAGTTTACACCCAAGCCCGCTTGCCCGCACTTAAATCGCGGGCTTACGGAAAAAGCGCTCTGAGTGTTCGTCTGCAGGTTGCAACTGGTCAAACCAGGTCGCCTGCTCATCGAATTTGGCGAAAAACGGCTGCTGGACCCAGGAGGGGTCCCTGGCCTGGATGAACCTCAGCACAAACACCTTCTGCCCATTCATCTCGGCAATCCCCTGAATCTCCACCTTGCCCGGATCGGCACTCATACTCGGACCACGCGCGGTACGACCCAGCCCGGAAACCTTTTGCATCGCCTGTCGGTAGATCTGCCAGGCCTTATAGAGCGGCACCTCAAAATAGCGCCTGGCCCCGGTATCCCGCTCGACAAATTGATAGTAAGGGATAATCCCGAGCTTGATCTGCTCGTTCCAGAGTCTTACCCAGTCATCGGCACAGTCATTGATATGGGCCAGCAGGGGACCCTGGCTCCGAATCTCCGCTCCGGTTGCGCGCAAGCGGCGGATCGCGGCCCGGGCAATGTCCGTATCCAGCTCACGCCAATGATTGTAGTGCGCCATGATCGCCACGTGCTTACCCGCCAGTACCAGATGGTGCAGCAGCTCGACCAGCTCATCTGCATCGTCGTCGGTGATGAATCGCTGCGGCCAGAAGGTCAATGCCTTGGTGCCGATTCTTACGGTTTGAATGTGGCTGAACCGGGGATGCAGCAGGGGCTCCAGATAGGTCTTCAGCTGACGGCTTTTCATCACCATCGGATCACCACCGGTGACCAGTAAATCCGTGACTTCAGGGTGCTCTTCAAGATAGCCGTAGAGCTTATCGGC
>JAKSBX010000195.1 GCA_022360905.1 Chromatiales bacterium | reverse complement strand
TTTGGGCGTTACTCCCGCTCCTCTATCCATGCAGCCTGGATTGCTTCGAGTATTTTCTCACCGGAGTGGTGCGGATCATCGTCGAATTCATCCAGTTTAATCACCCAATCCCGCAGATCGACAAAGTTGACCGTACGCGGATCCACATCCGGATAGGTCTCGTCGAGTTCAATGGCTATGTTGAGACTATCCACCCATTTCAAGCCCATGACAATCTCCCAATCAGTGGTGTTCTGAAACCATATTGATGGTGTATTTCGGTATCTCGACCACCAGGTCTTCATCGCCGACCGTGGCCTGGCAGCTGAGCCTCGATTCAGGTTCGAGCCCCCAGGCCTTGTCCAGCATATCCTCTTCCACCTCTTCCGCCTCCTGCAAGGAATCGAAACCTTCACGCACGATCACGTGGCAAGTGGTACAAGCACAGGACTTCTCACAGGCATGCTCGATCTCGATACCATGTTTCAGTGCGGCATCGCAGATGGTCGTTCCCGGTTCCACATCGATCGCCGCCCCTTCGGGACAGATCTCTTCGTGAGGTAGAAAGATGACTTGAGGCATACGAATTCTTCCTTCAACTACTTATCGAACTCATCGACACTGTGTCCCGACATGGCCTGCTGAATACTCTGATTCATGCGTCTCTCCACGTAGAAGCCACAGCTTTTTTCGAGTTCGGCTATCTGATTCTTGATCTGCGCCTGATCACCTTCCTTGCTCACACTACGCAGGGTTTCGAGGGCGACATCCACCTGCTGGCGCTCTGCCGCGTCCAGCAATCTTTCGCCATCCTCGGCCAGCGCGGCCTGCAACGCTTCGATGACCCGCTCGGCTTCGACCTGCTGCTCTCTCAGGCTTCTGGCCTGTTTGTCTTCATCCGCGTGGGCAATGGAGTCGCGCAGCATGGTTTCGATCTCCTGATCGGTCAGGCCATAGGAGGGCTTCACTTCGATATTGGCCTGCACACCACTGCTCGTTTCAATCGCACTGACGCTCAACAAACCATCCGCATCGACCGCAAAGGTCACTCGGATGCGGGCAGCACCGGCGACCATCGACGGAATGCCGCGCAGCTCGAAACGGGCCAGAGAGCGACAGTCCGCCACCAGCTCCCGTTCCCCCTGCACCACATGGATCGCTATCGCCGACTGACCATCCTTGAAGGTGGTGAACTCCTGGGCCCGGGCCACCGGTATTGTAGTATTTCGGCTGATCAGTTTCTCACTCAGACCGCCCATGGTTTCTATACCGAGCGAGAGCGGGATAACATCCAGCAGCAGCATCTCATCGCCGGGTTTGTTGCCCACCAGAATGTCCGCCTGGATCGCGGCACCCACCGCCACCACCCGATCCGGATCGATGTCCACCAGCGGTTCGGTATTGAACAACTCACCAACTTTTTCCCTGACCCGGGGCACTCGGGTGGAACCACCCACCATGACCACTTCCTGCACCTCGTCGACACTCACCCCGGAATCTCTCAGGGTACGGCGGCAGGCCATCAGGCTTTTTGTCACCAGAGGATTGACCAGGGTATTGAACTGTTCACGGCTCAAACTACCCTGCCAGCTATTATCCGGATCGATAGCGACTTCGATTTCGGTCTGCTCCGCCTGGGTAAGGGCCTCTTTGGCCTGACAGGCAGCATGCATCAGACGTTTGACCATCCCGTGGCTGACATTCTCATCGAGACCCGCCTGCTGCATGATCCATTCCGCCACACAGCGATCGAAATCATCGCCACCCAGGGCCGAATCGCCACCGGTGGCCAACACTTCGAAAACACCTTTGTTGAGTCTGAGTATGGAGATATCGAAGGTGCCACCACCCAGGTCATAGATGGCATGCACCCCTTCAGCCCCTTTATCGAGTCCGTAGGCGACTGCGGCGGCAGTTGGTTCGTTGAGCAGTCTCAGGACGTGCAGACCCGCCAGTTTGGCCGCATCCTTGGTTGCCTGACGTTGCGCTTCATCGAAATAGGCGGGTACGGTGATCACCACCCCTTCCAGTGGACCACCCAGAGTACCCTCGGCCCGTTCGGAGAGCTGCCTGAGCACTTCGGCCGAGACCTCCACAGGAGAGATATCCCCCGCTTCCGTTTTGATTCTGGGCACACTGCTCTGCTGATCGACAAAGTGGTAGGGCAGCTGACTGCCCAGGGTTTTGATATCGTCGACACCACGACCGATCAGCCGTTTTGCCGAGGAGATGGTGTTGAGCGGATCGTCCACTTCAGACTGTTTGGCTTCATGGCCGACTTGAATACCGGATTGCAGATAGCGCACTACGGAAGGCAGCAGATGGCGCCCCTGCTGATCCGGCAGTGTCTCGGCCTGACCGCTGCGGACTGTGGCGACCAGTGAGTTGGTGGTGCCAAGATCGATTCCCGCAGAGAGTCGGTGCTGATGGGGAGCCTGGGCCTGACCAGGTTCAGCAATCTGAAGAAGTGCCATCTATCTCAATTCCGCTCAATTCAAACTATCTTCAAGTTCCGCCTCCACGCGCTCCGTTTCCGCACGGAGCTTCTGTAGAAAGCGCATTTTCCGCAATATTTCACGAGCCTCTTGCAACTGCTCTTCATTCGGAGTTTCAAACTGTACCGCCATCTGGGCCACCAGATCGGTAATCTGTTTGTTGATCCTGCCACTCAGGTCGAGCAGCGTCTCGTAAGGCCCGGACTGTTCCCGCAGGCCCTCCAGCTCTTCCCTTAATTCCATCTGCTGCATCAAAAAGGCCATGTCCTGGGTCGACTCGTTTTGTGCATCCATCTCCACCCCATGCAGGGAGAGCAGATAGGCGGCCCGGGCCACCGGATCCTTGAGGGTCTCAAACGCCTCGTTGATCAGTGATGCACCTTGTACCGAGAGACGTCGCTCCTGTTCAGTGCCGTTTGCATATCGGTCCGGATGTACCACCCGCTGCAGATCACGATAGCGATCCGCCAGGGAGGAGGCATCCACGATATAACCCACAGGCAGTCCAAAAAGATCAAAGTAATTTTTCGAAAAATCCAGCATATCGAAAAAAACGGCTGCGCTAAGGCAGCCGTCCCTTATCCTTTGTAAATGATGTTCTAAACCGTGAAACTTTCACCGCAACCACATTCGCCGCTGGCATTGGGATTGTTGAACTTGAAGCCTTCATTCAACCCCTCCCGGGCATAATCCACCTCGGTGCCGTCCAGATAGACCAGACTTTTCTCGTCGATAATGACCTTCACACCCCGGGCTTCAAATACCTGGTCATCCTCATGAATCTCATCGACGAACTCCATCTCGTAAGCCATGCCGGAGCAACCTGAGGTACGCACCCCCAGGCGTATACCTATCCCCTTACCCCGGTTGGCAAGGAAGTTCTGAACGCGCTGTGCGGCGGCTTCTGTGATCGTGATACCCATGTCTCTACTCTATCAGATCGGCAGGCAACAGTGCCGAAATTATTTCTCGTTTTTGTCCGAATAGTCCTTGATCGCGGCCTTAATGGCATCTTCCGCCAATACCGAGCAGTGTACCTTGACCGGCGGCAGCGCCAGCTCTTCGGCGATCTCCGAATTCTTGATCTCCTGTGCCTGCTCCAGGGTTTTGCCCTTGACCCATTCGGTCAGCAGACTGCTGGATGCAATCGCAGAGCCGCAACCATAGGTTTTGAACCGGGCATCTTCGATCACACCATCGTCATTGACCTTGATCTGCAGACGCATCACATCGCCACAGGCCGGTGCACCGACCATACCGGTACCGACTTGAGTGTCGTCTTTATCGAAGGCACCCACATTGCGTGGATTTTCATAATGATCCAGGACCTTGTCACTGTAAGCCATAATCTAACCTCGGAATGACGCGCTTAGTGCGCAGCCCATTGAATTGATTTCAGGTCGATGCCGTCCTTGAACATCTCCCATAACGGCGACAGCTCCCGCAGTCGCTCGACTTCGTTACGGATCTTGTTGATCGCGTAATCCACCTCTTCCACGGTGGAAAACCGCCCCAGGGTAAAGCGGATCGAGCTGTGTGCCAGCTCATCCTCACGCCCCAGTGCGCGCAGTACATAACTCGGCTCGAGGCTGGCAGAGGTACAGGCGGATCCTGAAGAGACCGCCAGATCCTTGAGCGCCATGATCAGGGATTCCCCTTCGACAAACGCAAAGCTGACGTTCAGGTTGCCGGCCACCCGATGGCTCTCGTCGCCATTCAGATAGACCTCTTCCATATCCTTGATACCGTCCCAAAGACGTTGACGCAGACCAAGGATTCGCTCGTTCTCAGCCGCCATCTCCTGCTGGGCGATGCGGAAGGCCTCACCCATGCCGACAATCTGATGGGTTGCCAGCGTACCGGAACGCATGCCCCGCTCATGGCCACCACCATGGGTCTGAGCCTCCAGACGGACTCTCGGTTTGCGCCTTACATAGAGGGCGCCAATGCCTTTGGGGCCGTAGATTTTGTGTGCCGAGAAGGACATCAGATCGACCTTCAGATTCTGCAGATCGATCGGCACCTTACCGGCACTCTGTGCAGCATCCACGTGCAGCAGAATCTTGCGTGCACGGGTCAACTCGCCGATCGCTTCGATGTTCTGAATCACGCCGATCTCATTGTTGACGTGCATGATGGAGACCAGAATGGTGTCATCACGCAGGGACGACTCAAGCTTCTGCAGGTCGATCAGACCACTCGGCTCAGGATCCAGATAGGTGATCTCATAACCCTGACGCTCAAGCTGGCGGCAGGTATCCAGCACCGCTTTGTGTTCTGTCTTGCAGGTGATGATATGACGGCCCTTCTTGACGTAGAACTCAGCAACGCCTTTGATCGCCAGGTTGTTGGACTCGGTGGCGCCGGAGGTCCAGACGATCTCTTTCGGATCGGCATTGACCAGATCCGCCACCTGTCGCCGTGCTTTGCCGACCGCCTCGTCTGCCGCCCAACCGAACGCGTGAGAACGGGAGGCAGGATTGCCGAAATCACCATCCGGTGTCAGATAACTGCACATCAACTCCGCAACACGGGGATCGACCGGCGTGGTCGCCGAATAGTCCATGTAAATGGGTAACTTCATCTCAAACTCCGACTCTAGAACTGATCAGGCCCCGGCAGGACCACTGGACATATCCGTCATTGAAACATCCATGCCCGGATTCGCTTCCTGCTCCGGTTGTCCTTGTCGCTGAGCAACTTCACGCACCGCCTGACGGTCCATTAAATCCTGAAGACTTATTTTGTTGAGATAGCCGTAAATCTGATTACTTAAATCCGACCAGAGATCGTGGGTCAGACAACGTTCATTGTTTTGGCAATTGTGGGCGCCGTTACAGCGGGTGGTATCGATATTCTCATCAACCGCCGAGATCACTTCACCAACAAAGATCTCATTCGCGCTGCGTCCCAGACTGTATCCACCACCGGGGCCGCGAACACTGGCAACCAGGGATTTTTTACGCAAACGTGAAAACAGCTGCTCCAGATATGAGAGCGAGATACCCTGCCGTTGAGCGATATCCGCCAGAGTGATCGGACCCTCTCCAAAATGGAGTGAAAGATCCAACATTGCAGTCACCGCATAACGGCCTTTTGTGGTCAGCTTCACTTCGTCAGCTCCATGAATATTTCCAAACGCTAATATACATTTCCAACCAAATTAGTCAAGATTATCCCACCCTGATCATTCGGTGGTTTTCTCTCTCTCTGTGGATACTTCATCCAACTCTGTGGATACTTCATCCAACTTTTTCAACTCCTCGGCTGTGGAGATGATTTCGCAGGAATCCAGATCCGGCAGTCGGGCATCATCCTCATCGATACCGAGTTTCTTCATCGCCTCACACATCGACTGCATCTTGCTGTCCATCACATGGATATGATCCAGCATGCAGTTGATGGCATGAGCCACAGGATCGGTGGCGTCTTTGGTCGCGCCATACGCGTCGAAACCGATCTTTTTGGCAATCTCTTCACGGTGGCCGTTGGCTTCAGGCTTGCTCGGTGTAATCAGCTTACCGGGAACACCCACCACCGTGGCCCCTTCGGGCACATCTTTCACCACCACCGCATTGGAACCGATCCTGGCGCCTTCACCGACCTCGATGGGGCCGAGTACCTTGGCACCGGCGCCTACCACCACATCGTTATGCAGCGTCGGGTGGCGCTTACCCTTCTCCCAGCTGGTACCGCCGAGGGTCACCCCGTGATAGAGGGTGCAATCGTCACCGATCACCGCTGTCTCACCGATCACCACACCCATGCCGTGATCGATAAAAAACCGTCTGCCGATCACCGCGCCCGGATGGATCTCAATCCCGGTCAGCCATCTGGCAAGATTGGAGATGATCCGCGCCAGCCACTTCAGCCCCAGATTCCATAATCCGTGTGAGAGACGATGAAATATCACCGCATGCACACCCGGGTAGGTAGTGACCACCTCAAAGGCATTGCGGGCGGCAGGATCACGCTCGAAAACACTCTGGATATCCTCTTTCCAGCGTGAGACTTTACGTACTCCTGATTCTTCCAACTGCTTACCTACGACTGGTTGTGTTGACGATGAGGCCACTTTATGCGTCCAGAAAGTACCATCGGGCGGTCTCTAAAACAGGCCGGATCCGGAATGAAACAGAGGTTCCATAAACATAATGTTGGCATGAGGGGAGCAGATTATCCACAATCCCGCACAAAATACTAGGGTATTGATCAATCGAGTTGCATGCCGGGGCTTAAAAAACAAGCTAACTATCTGTTTTTAATTGGTATATTAACTTTATACCGAAGATCGAAAAGGTGCCGAGGATGATTCGCCTAACGGCGCATCGATTTACGCCCCTGCATCGCGCTCAAAATACCCCGCAGGATGTTGACCTCGTCTTTGTCGAGCCGCGCTCGTTGAAAAAGACTGCGTAAGCGTCTGAGCAGCTTTTCCGACTGCCGAGTATCGGTAAAGCCGATATCGTCCAGCGCCTGCTCCAGGTGATTATGGAAGCTTTGCAGCATATCCGCCGTGGCCAGATCCCTGGGAATCTCTGCCTCAGCGGGAGCCTTCTGCAAGTGCGCCAGATAGACTTCATAGCTCAGCACCTGAACCGCCGCACCAAGATTGAGCGAGCTATAGGCCTGGTTGGTGGGGATATGGACCAGAAATGTGCAGCGATCCAATTCGCTGTTGGTCAGCCCGGAGCGCTCCCGGCCGAATACCAGCGCCACATCCCCCAGTTGCGCTTCCGCCACCAGTTTTTCTGCAGATTCTCTGGGTGAGGTCACGGGCCAATTGACCGTTCGGGCCCGGGCGCTGGTGCCCACCACCAGGCGGCAACCATCGAGCGCCTGATCCAGCGTCTCCACCACTTTGGCCTGGTCCAACAGGTCATCCGCTCCGGAGGCACGGGAAGTGGCTTCCGCATCGGGAAACTGCAGCGGATTGACCAGATAGAGTTGCGAGAGGCACATGTTTTTCATCGCCCTGGCAACCGCACCGATATTGCCCGGGTGGCTGGTATCGACCAGTACGATTCGGATATTGTTCAACATAACCGGGTAAGGTTACCTGAATCGATGATCCGATTGTAGCCAACAATACTATTAACGTGCCGGGTTAATAGAAGATAAGTGTTTATCCGATTAGCCACATGCTGTATCCTCGCCGCCCATGAATCCCATGGTAAACATAGCTGTACGCGCTGCCCGCGAGGCCAGTAAGGTAATCACGCGGAACTTCAACCGGGTCGACCGCCTGACCATCGCCGATAAGGGCAGTAACGATTTCGTCACTGAAGTGGACCGCAATGCGGAAGCCGCCATCATCAACGTTTTAAGGGAGAAGTTCCCCAGCCATGGCATTCTCGCCGAAGAGAGTGGCCAGCACGCCGGAGATGACTATCTGTGGATCATCGACCCACTCGACGGCACCACCAATTTTCTGCATGGCTTCCCCCAGTTTGCCATCTCCATCGCACTGAAAGTCAAAGGCCGCCTGGAACTCGGCGTGGTCTACGATCCGATCAGTGAAGAGATGTTCACCGCCAGTCGCGGCGAGGGAGCACTGCTCAACGATCATAAAATCAGGGTCTCCAAGCGAAAGAGTCTTGATGGCGCCCTGTTGGCAACCGGACTCCCCTATCGGGACTTCAGATTTGAAGACAACTACATGGGTATGCTGCGTGACCTGATCAAAGACAGCGCCGGTATCCGCCGCCCAGGCTCTGCCGCCCTCGATTTCGCCTACCTGGCCGCTGGCCGGACGGATGGCTTCTGGGAATTGGGGCTCAGTGAATGGGATTTCGCCGCTGGTGCGGTATTGGTTAGGGAAGCCGGAGGTCTGGTCACCGATATTGGTGGCGGAGAGCGCTTCCTGGAGACCGGCAATGTGATCGCCGGCAATGTGAAGGTCCACAACGCCATGCTGAGACGCATCCGCCCCCACCTGAACGACAAACTCACCGCTTAATTCCCAGGCGTAAGAACCAGGTTCACAGATTGCAGGCAGGAGCCTGTCTGCACCTCAAGAATAGCCCCGAATAACCGTTAGTTGGAGTGTAGACAACCTCTCACCCGGACGGGCTATTGCTGATGTTAGAAGACCTTGATAAGAAGAAAACCCTAAGTGACCGAGCGCTTGAGCTGGTCATGCGGGATGTGATGAGTGGACTGATGGATGTCTCACTGCAGTTAGGGAAAGAGTGCCTGGAAACCTCATCGGCCGAGGTTTTAATGACCTCTCATGAAGATACAAAGGAGGCCGTTCGAAGCGATAAAAAATCGCAGTTAAAGTAACAGCGAATCATCCGATCTGACAGATGATTGCAGGCCCGTTCAAGCCCGCAATCATCTAGAATCAGTAACAAATCAACCGGTCTGGCCCGATTCGGTTATTGGGATTTTTCCCTCCTCAGAAAGCCCACTCAGGGCATCTCATCCACAACCTCATCATCCTTTTTCACCGGCATCAGATCGGCCCGGCTGACCCCCATGGATATCACTGAGGTACTGGCCACGTAGATGGATGAATAGGTACCGATCACCACGCCCACAATCAAGGCCAGGGCGAAACCGTGAATGATTTCACCGCCAAACAGGAACAGAGCGATCAATACCAGCAAGGTGGTACCGGAGGTGATCAGTGTTCTGGAGAGGGTCTGATTGATCGAGGTGTTGATGATCCCGACCGTCTCCCCTTTACGCATCTTGCGAAAATTCTCACGGATACGGTCAAACACCACGATGGTGTCGTTCAGGGAGTAACCGATCACCGCCAGCACGGCCGCCAGTACCGGCAGATCGAACTCCACCTGGAACAGGGCAAAGAAGCCGACTGTAATCAACACGTCGTGTACCAGAGCGATCACCGATCCGACCGCAAAGCGGTACTCGAAGCGCAAGCCGACGTAGATCAGAATGCCGATCAGGGCATACAACATGGCCAGACCGCCATCTTCGGTAAGCTCCTCGCCTACCTGAGGACCGACGAACTCCACTCGCCTCAGTTCAGCCTCTGAACTGATACCCTGCATGGCACGAAAGGCTCGATCACTCAGCTCAGCACTCTCCACTCCCTCTTGGGGGGCCAGTCTGACCAACACCTCTTTAGAGGTGCCGAAATGCTGCACCACAGCTTCCGAGAAACCATCTTTACCCAGAGCCTCGCGGACCACAGCAAGTTCAATCGCCTCGGGGTATCTCACCTCGACCAGGGTGCCGCCGGTGAAATCGATGCCCAGATTGAGCCCCCTCAGGATAATCGCACCGAGCGCGATCAGCAGCAGAACACCGGAGAAATAGATCGCCATCCGGCGTTTCCCCATCAAATCGATATTACTGCCTTTTTTCAATATCTGCATCTGCTTAGCCTCTTCAGATCGCCAGGGATTGCACGCGCTTACGACCGTAGATCCGGTTGATCACGGCACGGGTGCCGATAATGGCGGTAAACATGGAGGTTAAAATACCGATCGCCAGGGTGACGGCGAAGCCTTTGATCGGTCCGGTACCGAAACTGAACAGCACCACCGCCGCGATCAGGGTGGTGATGTTGGCGTCGATGATGGTTGAAAAAGCCTTCTCGTAACCGGCCTGAATACTCGCCTGGGGCGAGTTACCGTTGGCGATCTCCTCACGGATACGCTGGAAGATCAGCACATTGGCATCCACCGCCATACCGACCGTGAGCACGATACCGGCAATACCCGGCAACGTAAGGGTCGCTTGCAGGGCCGACAGAACGGCAACGATCAAGACCAGATTCATTACCAGGGCCATGTCCGCCACCAGGCCGAATATCCGGTAGTAGACCGCCATGAAGACCATCACCAGGGCCAGACCGATCATCACAGAGGCGAAGCCCTGGTCGATACTGTCCTGACCCAGGCTGGGTCCGATGGTCCGCTCCTCGACGATTTCGATCGGTGCGGCCAGGGCACCGGCGCGCAGCAACAGGGCCAGATCCCGGGCCTCTTCCGTGGTGTCGAGTCCGGTGGTCTGGAAGCGACGGCCAAAGGGTTCACGAATGGTGGCGATGGAGATGACCTCCTCCACCTTACGTTTCACTTTCACCGCTTTGCCGTCGACCATGCGGGTGGTGGTGCGGTTCTCGATGAACACCACCGCCATCGGCCGGCCGACATTTTCATTGGTCATACGACGCATACGCTTGGCGCCCACTCCGTCCAGGCTGACAAATACAGCCGGTGAGCCGGTCTGCTGATCCAGGCCGGAGGAGGCATCGACAATCTGGTTACCGGTGACGATCACCCGCTTTTTCAGCAATACCGGACGACCATCACGTTCGTAGTAGAGGCTGGAGCCTGGTGGCACACGCCCGTTGACCGCATCCTCGACACTGTGCTCGGTATCCGCCAGACGATACTCCAGGGTGGCGGTGGCACCGAGGATCTCCTTCACCTTGCCGGGATCCTGAGCACCGGGAAGCTGGACGACGATACGTCGTATCCCCTGTTGCTGGATGGAAGGCTCTGAGATACCCAACGCGTTAACACGATTGCGCAGGGTGGTGATGTTCTGTTGCAGGGCAAATCGCTGCACTTCCTGCTTCTCAGCCGGGGAGAGGCTGACCTCGACCAGAAAGGCATCCTCCTGGTCGATATCCTCCAAATTCAGATTACGGAATTCGTTTCCGATCAGGTCGATCGCCTTATCCCGCTTTTCAGCATTATTGAATTTCACCAATACCCGTTCATCTTCACGGCTGATGCGTACATAACGCAGCTTCTCTTCCCGCAGCAGGGTCCGGATATCACTGCTGTAACGCTCGGCCGCTTGAGTGATGGCGGACTCCATGTCTACATCGATCAGCACATGGATACCCCCTCGCAGGTCGAGACCCAGATACATGGGTTCCGCACCCAGGCTAACCAGCCAATCGGGCAGATCGGGGGCCAGTGTGAGCGCCGGGGTATAGTCTTCACCCAGTGCCGCGGCGATATGATCCATCGCTTTCAGCTGATCTTCCGAGGAGTTGAAACGTACCAGCAGCTTCTGCTGCTGCATCTCCATCCGTTTGGCGCTGATGCCCAACTGCTCCAGTGCCTGTTCGACTCGACTCTGGGTAGCCTGGTCCACCACCGCATCCCGGGTTGCCGAGATCTCCATGGAGGGGTCCTGTCCGAAAAGGTTGGGCAGCGCGTACAGCGCACCCAGCAGGACCACCACCAGAACCATCAGATTCTTCCAAATTGGATATTGGTTCATTGTGTTTTTCTAATTCAGTTTTACCATCAATAAATGGGCAACCCGCAGAGGCTGCCCCTGCTTGCCTGAGGAGGACTAGAGCTCTTTCAGTGACCCCTTGGGCATTACGGTCTCCACAGCCGAGCGGCGGATCTTGACCTCAGTGCCTTCAGAGATTTCGACCAGGATAAAGTTCTCACCCAGATCGGAAATCTTTCCGGCAACGCCGCCGGCGGTTACCACTTCATCCCCTTTCGATAGACTGTCAACCAGCTTTTTATGCTCTTTCTGGCGTTTGATCTGGGGACGGATCATCAGGAAATAGAGCACCGCGCCAAAGATCACCAATGGCAGTAAACCGGTAATCGCATCAGCCTGACCGGCGGCGGGTGCCGCTTCCGCCATGGCATCGGAAATAAAGAAACTCATCGCTATCAACCTCTCAATGGGGGTAGAAAAAGTCAGCCCAGCTCAGTTGTGGCTGCACCGGGCAAAAAAATCAGCCGCCGATTATGACACAGAAGCTTTCAAGAATCAGGGTTTGCGAGGATTTGATTGCCGTTTTCAGACCCCACTCTCATCTGGCGGGGAAAGTTAATCCACTAGATGAGGTGTTTACATGGATCCATCACGAGCCGGTAATCGGAATGTAACAGCGCCAGTCCTGGATCAAATCATTGCTGTCCGATTACTCTCAATCATCCTTGATGTCAGTATCAAAGCCCCTCTCCCCCAATCGTAGGGTGGGGCCCTGCCCCACCGATAGCGGTTGAAATCAGAAAAATTTGCGTTCTTTTGCCCTTCATGGTGGGGCAAGGCCCCACCCTACGACTATTCGCGGCATTTTGCGGTGATTCGCGTTCATTTGCGGTTTATTTTCGACAAGCTGAAGGCCAATCTCTATAAAGTGATCATGGCTGAAGCCTGCCTGGAAGTGCGGCAGAGCCGCACCCAATGGAATCAGGTTATCAGTACCAGATCGAGACGTAAGCCTTGATCACATTAGCGGAGAATGAGTAGAAAGGCTCTTCGCCGACCACACCGCCCCGGGCCAGATCCCGGAAATCATCGTAGTTGAAGCGAATGTAGTCGTAGGCGAGATTGAGGGTGCCGCGATCGACGAACTGCAGGAAGCCCGGTTTGATCTCATAGCTCATCCCCAACCCCAGAGTATGACTCTGGAAACTGCTCAGCTCTTTATCCCGCGCCAGGTAGGTCTGGGGTGCTCGCCGGGAGAACAGATCACTGTAGAAATCGGCCCCCTCCTGGGTGTAGTAGCGGTAGCGAACATCGAAGATCCACTTCTCCCTGAAGGGGTGGGTGTAGGCCAGCTCGAAGTTGTTGGCATCGATACCCCAGGTATCGTTGAAGTAGCGATACTCACTGCTCAGGGCCGCCCGGTACGGTAGATAGTACTTCAACCTCAGCGCCAGCGCGTTACTGGTTCTGGTACGCGGATAGACCTCCGGCAGATAGCTGAAGCCATCTCCGGACAGGGGGTCCAGATAACGGTAGGAGCGATAAGGGTTGTTGAGAAAACCCTCGTCGGTGATGGTCTCCCAGCCAACCCCCAGAATCGTGTTCTTGGTCAAAATCTGACTCAGGCTTACCCGGTAGTTCTGGCGTTTGATCTGATCGCCGAAATCCGCGTCCCCATTACGACTGATATCGTCGTTGCCAACCGAGTAACCCAAGGAGACGGTGGTCAGATCGCCGAACATATCATGGCTGATATTGAAACTGCCGGTCTCGGAGAGATAGTCGCTCTCGTCACTTTTGGTCAGCGCCAGACTCATCAGGGTCTTGTTGTGCAGATAGTCCACCGAGAGGCTGCTCTCGGTGCGCTCTTCGGTGTATGGCGATGCGGTGGAGACCACATCCACAGAGGCGCTGGAGATCGAGTCCACATAGTAGTTGGCGCTCAAGGAGACCGTATCCATCACCGATTTGCGCACCAGGATCGATGGACCGTCCACCTCGACGCCACCACCATCGTAACGGTGGTACATGATATCGGCCCGATCCTCCGGCAGGACGGTGGCAAACAGGCTGAAACCGGGCAGTGATGCCAGAATCAGCAGCAGCCAGTGGCGACCGGGAGAGAGCAGTGAAACGATCTTTTGGCTCGACACACGAGGCTCAGTTACAGCCACAACCGCCTCCTCCGCCACCTTCGGCACCACGGGCAGCCTCCCTGGTCTGGTAGACATGGTGACGGTATCCGTTGGCGACCGGATCCCGCTCGAAGCTCATGATCGGATCGGCCAGTCGCGCCCGTTCATAGGGTTGCACCCAGGGCTCGATGCTGCATCCGCTGAGACCCAGCAGAAGCACAACCGGCAGCAGACGATGAATGGTTAACATAACAACTGGCCTCACTCTTTCAGCAGTGCCCGAATCTGCTGCTGATAGTCATCCTCATAGCCAGGTTTGTAGCCCTGATGCAAAAACCGGATGTTGCCATCCCGGTCCACCATGAAGGTGCTGGGCATCGCTTTCACCTGATACTGTTTGCTTACTTTGTTGCTGCTGTCGTAGAGGATCGGAAAGTCGACCGGAATCTCTTTCAACATCTTCTGTGCAGCCGCCGGTTGCTCATCCACATTGACCCCAAGCAGGGTAAAACCCATCCCCTGATAGCGATCATAGAGCTGTTGCAACAGAGGCATCTCCTGACGGCAGGGTCCACACCAGGAAGCCCAGAAATTGACCATCACCACATTACCCCGCAGCTCACTCAGCTTGATATTCTCCCCGCTACGGCTCTTCAGGGTGAAGTCCGGTGCAGGAGTTGTATCGCCTGTGGCGGCCAGTGCAACAGAGAAGCTGGTCAGCAGACCGAGCAGCAGGGTGGATTTCAAGATTCGCTTCAGCAGCGGAGAGTTCATCTTCACGTTATCTGTACCTCAAAAGAAAAAGCTCAGACTACCGGTCAGTTCGAAGTTATGGGTGGTCTTGCTCTCACCGAGCAGATCCGATTCGAACATGTGGTCCCTGGCATCGAGATGGATGGTCAACCAATCATTGATCAGCAAGCGATAGCCTGCCCCCACATTCACCGTAAACTCATCATCGCCGGCAAAGCGTGTCGAGCCGATCCCGCCAATCAGATAAAACTGACTGTTGTAGGCATATTTGCCGCCGAGAAACACTTCACCGGGAAGAATATTGTAACCGGCGGAGAGATTGTAGTAGGTAAAGCGGCGCTCGCTGTCGGTGAGCAGTTGCACATCGCCACTCAGTTGTTCGTAACTGGTTTCGTTGGCCTCTGATGTGCCGATCGCCGCCTCGAGAAAGATCGACTCCGTACCATGATAGGCGAGTCGCAGACCGTAGGCGGCACTGGTACCGAAATCCTCGATATTCATCAGCCCGGCATAGACACCGATCTCAAAATCCTCTTCATCGAAATCGGGTTCGGTGATCTCCCGACGGGCGATCTCCGGTTCCACCAGCAGCTCTTCTCGCAGGTTGTCACCCAGCAGCTGCTCCTCTGCCTGGCCGGTAGAGAGGCTCAACAGACCCAGCAGGGCTGCTGTACTCAGAAAAAGAAACCGAGTCCGATTTTCCACTGGTCAAAATCCTCATTCTCATCACGACTGGTAAACACGGCATAGTGGCGAAACTCCCCGCGAAGGAAGAAGCGCCTGGTCAGATAGACCTTCAATCCGGCACCCACATGGGCGGTAGTATCTGTACGGTCTTCAGTCTCCACCAGGGTAGCGTTTGGGTTGGTGCGGATCACACCACCGCCAAGGGTGAAGAAGGGGCTGAATGTCCACTCCGGAAAGGGCTGGGACACCAGATTGACATCGAACAGATACTCACTGGAGAAGTCTCCGAGGGCCTGGGAGAAGCTAACCTCGGTGGAGAGGTTCTCGTTGAAGGCGTAGCCTGCATAGAGTCCCAGCAACGCCGCTCCCTCCATGTCACCGCCATAGAAACTGAACTCCCAGGTACGATCCCGGAAATCCTTCTCGGAGTAGGCCTTTAATGGCAACGGGGTACCATCCTCCAGGAGTGTCCGGCGCATCTCGTCAATCGCCACCCAACCCTGCTTGCCTTTGCGGGTCTCCACCAGGAACCAGTCGGTGCGACGCTTGTGAATCACCACCCACTCATCCCGTTCGGCCACATGGTGAACCGGATAGACCGCCCCTGGACCGGTATGCATCTCGATATAGGGGGCAAAGACCTGCACCCGCAACGGACTCTCTTCCGCCAGCAGTGCCCACGGCAGCAACAGCCCCAGCAGCAGCCCGCCGATGCGCAGCGAAATTTTACTAAACAGTCTCAAGCGTCAGTCATCCGCAGGTGCAAGGAATGGATCATTGAAGTACTGCGCACCGATATCCAGCCACTCATAGATCAGTTTCAGTTCAGCATCCGTGAGATAGCCCGCATGCGCGCCTCCCGCCTCAAAGACCTCGGTAAAGCGGCTCTGATTGGCAGAACCCGCGACCATCGAGGCCCCGCCAGGCACCGGTACCGGAACATCGGGCAGAGGGATCGGATTGCCCTCACCGTCGAGAACCAGCTCCCCGTTCTCATCCGTTTCAAACAGCTGATTGCCGTTCTCGTCCACCGCAGGTACCAGTACATCCACCAGCAGGCCATCCACGACCTCCTGCATGTTATCGGCAAACAGCAGTTCACGATAGGCACTAAAGTGTTCCGGTTCATCTTCGGAAGGACCGTCGCTGAGATCGAGTTGGGCATCTGGCACCACGGTTTCGCCTGCATCGTCCGTATCGTGACAGACATTGCAGGTGCGGTCTTCAAGCGTATTCCCCTCATTATCCAGTATCAGCCGGGGCACTGACCAGAGCGGATGGATATGCAGCTCATAATGGATCATTGCCCGGCACAGCTCATTCCAACTGGAGGTGCAGAGCGAATCGTTGAGCGGATTCGGGCTATCCAGATCGGCATACCGATAGGCGAATGGCGAATCAGGCTGGCGCATCGCAGGATCACTCCAGACATCCTCGAAAATCAGATCCATATCCGGATCGCAGGCTCCGGCCGTACACTGCAGACGGTTGCGGGTCTGAGCCATGGTCTCTCCCACATCGGTCCAGAGTTCCGGGTTGGTATTGGGAAAGGGCTGACCGGTCTCCAGACTGCCGCTGTTAACGCTGGGTGGCGCGGCCGTCAGACGACCATGAGCCAGGGGACTGTCGCCCGCATGGCAACCGCCACACTCGATCACCTCACCCGGTCTGAACTGCAACCAAAAACTGTGCACCTCACTGGTACGCCGACCGTCTGCGTCGAGAACGCTGAAGCTGACCGGTATATTGGCCGGCACTTTGACCTGCACCGACCCATCGGGATCGATCGGTGCATAGCCCAGTACTTCGCGCATACCGAACTGGGCGGTGGCGCCAAAGGCGGAGTTGGAGAACTCAAGCACATCATCATCCGGCAGAGTAACCTGCTTGATCAGCCGCAGAAAGCGGGCCGGTCGATTGGCAGCGCTGGTGAGTGTGGGATCGGAGAGGGTGGCGATATCCGGCTCTGCGCTATCCACACCATCCAGATCGTAGACACTGCGGATGCGTAACAGTCCCGCCTTCTCTGAAACCAGGGTGGGATCCAGATCGACACCAGCTGTTTTGTCGTGGATGATCAGCGGCTCGGGTCGCTCAACCGCCACCACCACATCACTGTAGATGACCCCCTCCTGGGGTTTCACAATCGGCAGCTGGGTCTGTTTCGAGGGATCGTAGATGAACAGACTATAGAGGGGAGGCGCCTGCTCTACCGCCGGATCGGCCAACCGTTCATCGTTACAGGGAACGATACGTTCATCCTCCATCACCCGGCAGGGGCTCCAGCTGATCAACAACCGGTCGGTGTTATCGAATAAGGGGTGCGCACTGCTCAGCTGGCCACCCATGGTGATCGTACCATCGGTGGGAATCTGGTGGTTGGTGGCATTGCTCTGGGCAGGCCCGGTCATCCCCTGATTGTCCCAGGTGGGTTGTTCGTTATCGATATAGGTCTCGGTATCGATGAAGATCAGCGCCCCACCCTCCTGGGTACCATCGAAAGGCTGGATCAGGCTGAGGATCCGGCCATCCGGCATCTCCTGGGGGCGCATGAACTGAATGGTACTGCCGTCGGTGCCGGTGTCGTGACTGTTCAGACCATACAGCAGCTCCAGCTCTGTGCCATCCGGATTGATGCGATAGAGGTGAATCGCATTGTTGCCGTCTGCATTGTCCCAGCGACTGAAAACGATCTTGCCGCTGGAGATCACCGTGGGTGAGAAATCATGACTGCGGTTGAAGGAGATCTGGTTGATGTTTGTACCGTCGGCATTCATCACATGCAGAACCATCGCCGGCTCATTCACCGCCCCTTCCATCGCCAGGTATTGTGGTTTGCCCTCATCCAGCAGACGCGCCTTGGCCTGTCGCTGGCGGGTCGAGGAGAAGACGATACGTCCATCGGGCAGGTAGTGGGGAAAACGGTCGTGCCCATCCTCCGCGGTGATATCGGAGACGATCACCCGTCTCAGTTGGGCCGCGGGAATATCGTATTCCCAGACATTCCAGGTGGGCTGATCCTCCGGTTCCGCATCCTCGATCAGAGGCAGTCGCAGGGAGAACAGCAGTTTACTGCCGTCGAAAGAGACCGAGACATCCCTGACATCGCCCTCACCACCGGTCACGTTTCCGGTCAGATTGATCTCATCCGCCCCGGCGGAGGCATTGTCTTTCAGATAGAGATCCCCACCCGCTTCGGTGGCCTGACTGACCCGAATATCGGTGGTGCTCTGCTCCGTGATCGGCCGTTTGACATAGGCGACCGGATAGTCGACCACCACCGGATCAGGATCCTGACTGTCGCCGCCGCCACAACCGAACAGCAAAAAAGCCATTGAGAGCACAAACAGGGGACTCAATAGCAGCTTGGATTTCACCGGTCTCATTAAACAGTCCGTTCCCTTAAATTATGATTGTCGCAGCTCGGACAGAGGTCTCTTTTGAATAAAGTTAAATTCTGCTATCGACTAATAAAATCATGGACTTGAGAGTCTACCTGATCGGAAACCCCAATCAGTGCTCAAGTTCACAACCTGGAGAAACAGTGTTCACGAAACCGCGACTTCGGATTGACAAAAATAACCCCTGATATAGAAGGAAGGGAAAGCGTTGCATTCAGCCGGCCAAATTTTCAGATGTCGGTGTAGAGAATAGGGATTCAGGGGCAAGAAAATATGTCGGAAACACACCCATCTGCGGCACGAAACAGCCATACAACAACAACCATCAAGGTGATTGCGTTGGTTCTGGCGCTAGGCACCATGATGCCGGCGGTCTCCGGCCCCCGGGAACAGGCAAAGCGCATGCATGATCGCATCGCCGGGGTCCCCCCGAGTACCGATACCCTGGCACAGATGGTCGACGAAATCGAAAACAACAACGATCCCCTGGCCGCCGCCATGCTGGCGATCGAACACCCGGGTTTCTATAACGTTACCCTGAAAAACTGGGCGACCCCCTGGACCAATGAGGATCAGACCCCTTTCGCTCCCCTGAATGACTACACGGCGACCGTGATCGGCATGGTACGCGACGAGGTGCCGTTCAACCAGTTGCTCTCTGCGGACATCATCTACACAGGCAGTAACTCACCGGCCTACTCCAACAGCAACAACGATCACTATGAGACGATGGAGAACCAGGGCCTCGATCTGAAACAGGTGTTACAGCAAAACACCCAATCGAGCGTCACCGGTCTGCCGCCTGAAGGTACCGCCGGAGTGATCACCACCCGCGCCTCGGCACGAGCCTTTTTCATCGATGGCACCAATCGAGGCATGTTCCGTTTCACCATGCTCAACCATCTGTGCAAGGACCTGGAGTTAATCAAGGATCCGACCCGCCCCAGTGACCGGGTGCGCCAGGACGCCTCCCGCAGTCCGGGCGGTGACAGTCGGGTCTATTTCAACAACTGTGTGGGTTGCCACGCGGGTATGGAACCCCTCGGACAGGCTTACGCCTATTACAACTTCGAATATACCGATGATCCGGAGACCGGCGCTTTGGCCTACACACCGGGCAGCGTTCAGCCCAAGTTTCTGATCAACAGCTCAGTCTTCAAAGATGGTTATGCCACACCGGACGATCGCTGGGATAACTACTGGCGGGAGGGGCCGAATGCCAGCCTGGGCTGGGACAGCAGCCTGCCGGGTACAGGTTACGGCGCCAAGTCGATGGGAGAGGAGCTGGCCAACAGCCACGCGTTTGCCGAATGTCAGGTTACCAAGGCTTTTCAGGCGGTCTGTCTGCGGGCGCCGGTGGATAGTGCGGACCGCAACAAAATCGCCGAAATCACCAGCAGTTTCAAATCCGGTTACAACATGAAGAACGTGTTCGCACAAGCGGCCGTCCATTGTGCGGGAGAGTGATCAGTGAACATGTTAAACGGATATAGAAATCATCGGGGATTCAACGGATCTGCCTGGCTGCTGATGACGGCACTCTCACTGGTTGGCCTGCAGGCCTGCCAGGATGGGGTCTCGAATGATTCGCAACAGGAGACCACGGTCACCACCAGCACCTACAGCGGTCCGGCAGCCCGGACCAGCGATATTCAGGGATTCAGGGTCAGCGTGTGGGAGCCTTTGAGAGCGCAGAACCGTTGTGGCGCCTGTCACAACGCTGGCGGTCAGGCACCACTGTTCGTCCGAGAGGATGATGTCAATCAGGCCTACGAAGCGGTCAATCCCTTCATCAACCGCAGCGAACCGGACGAGTCTTCGCTGGTCACCAAAGTAGCCAACGGCCACAACTGCTGGGAGGCCAGCGACAGCGCCTGCGCCACCATCATAGCCAACTACGTCGAATCCTGGGTCGGCGGTGGCGCCAATGCGGGCCGACAGATTGAACTGGAGGCGCCGCCTGAGAACGTGGTTGGAGAGAGTAAAGTCTTTCCGGACGATTCAAGCCTGTTCGCCAGCCATGTCCACCCACTGCTGACCGACTACTGCACCGAGTGTCACGTCGAGGATGCGGCCGCTCCTCAGTCCCCCTATTTTGCCGCACCGGATGTGGAGACCGCCTATGTGGCCGTCAAGACTTCGATCGATCTCGATACCCCATCCAACTCCCGTCTGGTTCAGCGTCTGATCGAGCTGCACAACTGCTGGGATGACTGCCCGAGCAACGCCCAGGAGATGGAGACCGCGATCGACAACATGGCCAGCGGCATCTCACCGACACCGGTCGATCCGGATCTGGTGGTGAGCCGGGCGCTGACCCTGCCGGAAGGCACGGTGGCCAGTGGCGGCAGTCGCCAGGAGAGCGACGTTATCGCCCTGTATGAATTCAAGACCGGCAGTGGCAACACCGCCTACGACACCAGTGGTGTGGATCCGGCGGCCAATCTGACCCTGAGTGGGGACACCACATGGGTGGAAGGCTGGGGACTGGAGTTCAGGACCGGCAAGGCCCAGGGCAGTACCAGCGACAGCCGTAAACTGAGCCAGCTGATCCAGGCAACCGGCGAATACACGGTGGAGGCCTGGGTCGTGCCGAGCAATGTCACTCAGGAGGGTCCGGCCAGAATCATCAGCTACTCTGCGGGCACCGATGATCGCAACTTTACCTTGGGCCAGACCCTCTACAACTACGACTTCCTGCACCGTTCCAGTACCACCGACGGCAACGGTGAGCCAGCCCACTCCACCTCGGATGACGACGAGGATCTGCAGGCCACCGAGCAGCATGTGGTGGTCACCTTCGATCCGGAGAATGGACGCCAGGTCTATGTCAACGGTATCCACACCGATGACCTGGATGAGACCGCTCCCGGCAATCTCAACGACTGGGACGACACCTATGCCCTGGTGTTGGGAAATGAGGCCTCAGGCGACCGCCCCTGGGCGGGCAAGGTGAGACTGCTGGCGATCCACAACCGGGCCTTGAATGCGGCACAGATCCAACAGAACTTCGAAGCCGGCGTGGGTGAAAAGTACTTCCTGTTGTTCAATGTCAGCAGCCTGCTCAACCTGCCGCAGAGTTATGTGATGATCGAGGTCAGCCAGTTCGATAACTACAGCTACCTGTTCCGTCAGCCGAAGTTCATCAGCCTGGATGAGAGTGTGTTGCCGGGTTCGATTCCGATCCAGGGTATGCGTATCGGCATCAACGGTAAAGAGGCGGCCATCGGTCAGGCCTACGCCACCCTCGATACCACCATCAACGACTCTGAATACACAGTCAACGGTCAGTTACTGTCGAACATCGGCACCACCATCGCCACTGAAAAGGGTTCGGAAAACGATCAGTTCTTCCTCACCTTCGAGCGACTGGGCGAACACACCAACGTCTTCATCGAGCCCGAAGCGCTGCCCCCGGCAGACCCGGCTGATGGAGAACCGGCTTCCACGGTCGGCTTACGTACTTTCGATGAGATCAACTACACCATGGCATCCCTCACCGGTGTCAGTCAGACTCTTGAGGCGGTACAGACCACCTATACCACCATCAAGCAGCAACTGCCCTCGGCGGAAGCGATCAACGGTTTTCTCTCATCCCATCAGGTTGCCGTCTCGCAACTGGCGATCGAATACTGCAGCGCGATGGTTGACGACACCACACTGAGAGCGAACTTCTTCCCCGGATTCGATTTCAATGTCAACGCCAACGACATCGCCACAGCGACCTGGCAAAGTCAGGTGGTAACCCCGCTGATCGTCAATTTCATGGGTGAAAATCTCACCACCCAACCTGATCCGGGCATGGTCGAGAGTGAATTGATGAGCCTGCTTACCGGCAGTGTCGGACTGGCCCGCTGTAGCGGGCAATGTGCCGCGGACCGAACCGAAAAAGCAACCAAGGCCGCCTGTGCCTCACTGCTGGGCAGTGCCGTTGTGCTACTGCAATAGAAACCCAGACGGAAAGACTAAGATGCGTAGAAAAGTGAAAAACCTCTCGCCGGACGCCCCCCTGCTCCACCCGGATCACCCTCGCCCGGTCAGCCGCAGGGATTTTATCCGTCAGGGCATGCTGGCCGGACTCGGCGCTGTCACCACCCCCTCCCTGTTCGGGTTGTTTGCCAATCCCGGTGAAGCCAGGGCGGCCCTCTCGCCGGACCTTGAGACCCTGAAGAACAGTTGCGGCATCGATACCCTGGGTGGCGGCAAGATACCGTTCATCTGTTTCGACCTGGCGGGCGGCGCCAATATCGCCGGTTCCAATGTCCTGGCCGGACGCCAGGGAGGTCAACTCGACTTTCTCACCACGGCGGGATACAACCGACTCGGTCTGCCGGGTGACATGGTGCCCTCGATCGTCAACCCTGACACCAATCTGAACGACTTCATCAACAGCGAGCTGGGGCTGGCCTTCCACTCTGACAGTGCTTTTCTACGGGGCATTCTGGAAAAGGTCTCAGTGGGCAACCGGGCCAACATCAATGGCGCGATCATTCCGGCCCGCTCGGAAAACGATACCGCCAACAACCCCCACAATCCGATGTACGCGATCAACCGTTGCGGCGCCGACGGGGAGCTGCTGACCCTGATCGGTTCCCGTAGCTCGGACTCGGGTGGCAACTCCTTGGCACCGGCGGACCAGATCGATCCGGCTGTGCGCCCTACCAAAGTCGACCGCCCCAGTGATACAACCGGCCTGGTGGACACGGGCAAGCTGGTCGGCATGCTTGACCAGTCCGATGCGGTTGCGGTGATGGAGGCGATCCAGCGGATCTCCGATATGAAACTGGACAGCGTCAACACCGGCATCTCCACCGACCAGATCGTCAAAGAACTGGTTCGCTGCGGCTATGTGAAGAGTGCCGACCTGGTGGATCGCTATGGCGATCCGGCGGCGCTGGATGTCACCGCAGACCCGGACATCATCGGCCCGATCTTCACTCAGGAGGAGTTTGACGGTGATGGCGAATTCCGCAAAACCGCCTCAGTGATGAAACTGGTCATCAACGGTTATGCCGGCGCCGGCACCATCACCATGGGTGGTTACGACTACCACACCGGTGACCGTGCCGTGGGAGAGATTCGGGATCTGCGCGCCGGTCGCTGCATGGGGGCCTGTA